>NZ_JBEZIR010000013.1:0-101312 GCF_040651175.1 Kitasatospora sp. NPDC048540 | reverse complement strand
GGTCGTCGTGCCAGGCCCGCCGGTCGTGGACCGAGCGCAGCGACCACAGGTCGGCCACCACGCAGTCGTTGCGGTCGGCGATGGGGCCGCGGGCCGCGGTGCTGGGTTCGGTGTTCGGCACAGGGACAAGCATGGGGTCCGGCGGGCCGCGAACCGGCGCTCGGGCGCGGAGTGTCGCAGCCGTCCCCCCGTCACCCGCCAGCGGGCCGACCGGACATGGGCCGTGGTGCGCGCGTAGCGTGGCGCCATGCGAGCCATCACGATTCCCCAGTCCGGCGGACCCGAGGTGCTGACCTGGACGGAGGTGCCCGACCCGGTGCCCGCCGCCGGAGAGGTGCTGGTCGAGGTCGCGGCGAGCGCCGTCAACCGGGCCGATCTGCTGCAGCGTCAGGGCTTCTACGACCCGCCGGCGGGCAGTTCGCCCTACCCGGGACTGGAGTGCTCGGGCCGGATCGTCGAGCTGGGCCCCGGCGTCGCCGGGTGGGCCGTCGGAGACGAGGTCTGCGCGCTGCTGACCGGCGGCGGCTACGCGCAGCGGGTGGCGGTGCCCGCCGGGCAGCTGCTCCCGGTCCCGAAGGGCCTGAGCCCGGTGGAGGCGGCGTCGCTGCCCGAGGTGGCCGCCACGGTCTGGTCGAATGTCTTCATGGTGGCCCACCTGCGGCCCGCCGAGACGGTGCTGCTGCACGGCGGTGGCAGCGGCATCGGCACGATGGCGATCCAGCTGGCCAAGGCGGTCGGCGCGCGGGTCCTGGTGACGGCGGGCAGCGCCGAGAAACTGGCGCGCTGCGCCGAACTGGGCGCGGACGTCGGCATCAACTACCGGGAGCAGGACTTCGTGGCGGCGGTCCGGGAGGCCACCGGCGGGGCGGGCGCCGACGTGATCCTGGACATCATGGGCGCCAAGTACCTGCAGCGGAACGTGGACGCGCTGGCGGTCAGCGGCCGCCTGGTGATCATCGGCCTGCAGGGCGGGGTGCAGGGGGAGCTGAACCTGGCCACCCTGCTGGCCAAGCGGGCCGCGGTCGCGGCCACCTCGCTGCGCCCGCGGCCGCTGGCGGAGAAGGCGGCGATCGTGGCCGCGGTGCGCGAGCACGTCTGGCCGCTGGTCGAGGCGGGCGTGGTGCGGCCGGTGGTGGACCGGGTGCTGCCGATGGCGGACGCGGCCGCCGCCCACCGGGTGCTGGAGGCCGGTGAGCAGGTGGGCAAGGTGGTGCTGCAGGTCTGAGCGGCGCGGGTCGGCGGCGGGCCGGGGGTGGTCCCGAGGGCCCAGCCTGCCGAAATGCCCGGATTGTCGGTTTGTGTGAGGCTGGTGCGGAGCTGTCCGCCGCCGATCGCGCCCCGCTGCGGTCGGCCGTCGGAAGGACCTGCTTCCCATGGCCGCGCTTGCGTACGTGCTCTCGACCTTCCGCTCCGGCCTTCCCGCGGCCGTGCGCCGTGGTGCCGTGCTGACCGGGACCGGCCTGGTGCTGCCGGTGCTGCTGGCGGGCCCGGCCCTGGCGGCCGGGCCGGTCGCCGTACCCGCGGCCGCGCTGCCCGCCGCGTTCGCCACCGAGCCGCAGGGACCGGCCGGCCCGCCGGTGCGGGAGGCGTGCCCCCCGGCCCGGCCGCAGCGCTCCACCCCGCAGCCGTCCGCCGTGCCCCCGGCCGTGCCGCAGGTTCCCGACCGGAGCCCGGCGGCGGGTCCGGTGGCGGCGTCCGGCCCCGCGCCGACGCCGCCCGCGGAGCACCCCGGCCCGGCCTCGCCCGCCCCGGCGGCCTCGGTGACCCCGACCGTCGCCGAGGGCCCGCCGCCGGACCACCCGGCCGACCACCGCCCCGGCCTGCCGCCGGAGGCCGACCCGCAGCCCACGGCTCCGGCCGATCAGCCCGACCGGTACCACCACGCCCCCGCCCCGGTGTACGTGCCCGCGGACGGCCCGGTGGCCGGGCAGCTCCCGGGAGCCGGTCACGGCACCGAGGACCAGGTCCGGGCCCCGCAGCGGAGCTGGGCGGCGCCCGAGCCGACCGCGCCCACGCCCACGCCCGCCGAGGATCCCGTCCCCGCGCCGGACCAGCCGTCGGTGCAGGCGGCCGCGCCGGTGGCGGCCCCGGCGGTGCAGTTCCAGCCGCAGGCCGCGGCGCCCCGCCACGGCGACCCGGCCGGGATGCAGTTCCCGCTCGGGGCCGGGCTGGCCCTGATCGGCTGCGGGCTCGGACTGGTCGGCCTGCGGATGCGCCGGGGCTGACCCTGGCACCCCGGCCGGACCGGTGTCCGTCGCCGCATCAACACGGCGCCGGGGAAGCATGATTGGGGCACCGATGATCGGCACGCGGCCCGGTGTGGGACGATCGGAAAGCTGCCGGCGGGTGCCCGGAGCAGTGCCCGGGCCAGGGACGGGGGACGTCCGGCGGCGGGGCGGGCACCGCTGCGGGCCGGCCCCGGTTCGTTGACCAGCTCGATCGACGAAGCATATGAAGGAGCTATGACCAAGCCGATGAACGAACGGCCGCAGGAGCCCTACCAGGCGTCGGACGACGATTCCCCGAGCAGCCCCAAGGTGCTGATCGTGGGCCCGGACGGGATGCCGATCGGCGCGGTGCCCGGATCGGGCTTCGGCGCCGGGGACCATGCGGGGGAGCCGCGTGAGCTGCCGGTGACCGAGATGGTCGAGCAGCCGGCCAAGGTCATGCGGATCGGCAGCATGATCAAGCAGCTGCTGGAGGAGGTCCGGGTCGCGCCGCTGGACGAGGCCAGCCGGGTCCGGCTGAAGGAGATCCACGCCAGTTCGATCAAGGAGCTCGAACTGGGGCTGGCCCCTGAGCTGGTCGAGGAACTGGAGCGGCTGTCGCTGCCGTTCACCGATGACGCGATCCCCACCGAGGCGGAGCTGCGGATCGCGCAGGCACAGCTGGTGGGCTGGCTGGAGGGCCTGTTCCACGGCATCCAGACCGCGCTGTTCGCCCAGCAGATGGCGGCCCGCGCACAGTTGGAGCAGATGCGGCGGGCGCTGCCGCCCGGGGTGAACGGCGGAGACCTGGAGCCGGACGAGCCGGCCCCCGGCCGCGGGATCCGCTCAGGTCCGTACCTCTGATCGACGGCCCTGTACCGGCTCTGTAGCAGCTGGGACACGTTCCCGCCCCTGAACCCGATCACGTCGGCGCGAGCCGATACCCTGGCCCCTGCCGTCGGACTCGACCGGCGGCGGGGGTCGGCGGGCCACGGCCTGCCCGACCGGTGCATCCGGACCAGACCATGAGGCTGCGGCGCCGCCGCGCCGAGGGGGAAGCAGGGACCATGAGCGAGGACGCCAACCCGGTCGCGGGCCACTCCCTGGGCAACGGCCGCTATGTGATCCAGCGCCTGCTCGGCCAGGGCGGCATGGCCTCCGTCCACCTGGCCCACGACACGGTGCTGGACCGGCTGGTCGCCGTGAAGACCCTGAACATCGAACTCGGCGGCCAGGCGGCGTTCAAGGAGCGCTTCCGCCGCGAGGCGCAGGCGGTGGCGCGGCTCCAGCACACCAACATCGTCTCGGTCTTCGACAGCGGCGAGGACGTCACCGCGGAGGGCCTGACCACCCCGTACATCGTGATGGAGTACGTCGAGGGCCAGGCGCTCGGCGACGTCCTGAAGGACACCGTCTCCCGGCAGGGCGCGATGTCCACCGACCAGGCCCTGAAGATCACCGCGTCGGTGCTGTCCGCGCTGGAGGCCTCGCACGACCAGGGCCTGGTGCACCGCGACATCAAGCCCGGCAACGTGATGGTCAGTTCCAAGGGCGTCATCAAGGTGATGGACTTCGGCATCGCCCGCGCCCTGCAGTCCGGCGTCACCTCGATGACCCAGACCGGCATGGTGGTCGGCACCCCGCAGTACCTCTCGCCGGAGCAGGCGCTCGGCAAGAGCGTGGACGCCCGCGCCGACCTCTACTCGGTCGGCTGCATGCTGTTCGAGCTGCTCACCGGGCGGCTGCCGTTCGACGGCGACACCGCGTTCACCATCGCGTACAAGCACGTGCAGGAGGAGCCGCCGGCCCCGTCCACCGTCAACGCCGCGGTGCCGCCGGCGGTCGACGCGCTGGTGGCCCGGGCCCTGCGCAAGGACCCGGCCCACCGCTTCCCGACCGCCGAGGCGATGCGCGAGGAGGTCGAGCGGATCTCCGGCGGCGACAAGGGCGGGATCCCGCTGCAGGCGAGCACCCCGCTGGTGATCAGCGAGGGCCCGCGGTCGGTCCACGCCGCGCCGTCGATGACCAACTTCCCGCAGGTCACCGGGGACATCCGGACGCCCGCGCCGCAGGTCCAGCCGCACTACCAGCCGGCCCCGCAGACGCCGTCGCCGTACCAGGCGCCGCAGACCCCGCACCCGTTCGCACAGGCCCCGCAGACGCCCGCGCCGTTCCCGCAGCAGGCGCACACCCCGCCGCCGTTCCCGCAGCCGGGGTACCGGACCCCGCACCCGTTCCCGCAGCAGGCGCACCCGACGGGTCCGATGCCGACGGGTCCGATGCCGATGCAGCCGGGACCGATGCAGCCGGGACCGATGCAGCCCGGGCCGTACGGGCCGCGGCCGGCCAACTCGAACAACGGCTGCTCGACCGCGCTGATCGTGGTCGGCGTGATCGTGGGCGTGATCGTGCTGGCCGTGGTCATCGTGGCGATCGTCGCGGCCAAGGACAAGACCAACACCACCGACACCGACCCGTACGGTGCCGGGCGCCCGGCCGTGACGCTGGACCTCGGCGCCGTCGGCGGCGACCGAATCTGACCGGCGGCCGAGGAGCTGGACACCGGCCGCCCGCGTGAAGCGGTAGCGTGCACAGGGACGGAACCGACAGGGCGACTGCGCGCCGAGCGAGGGCCCGGGGCGAGGAGCGATGGCACAGACAGAGCAGCCGGGTGAGGGCGAGCCGGAGCCGAACGCAGGGGCGGACGCCGGGAACGGCCGGAACACCCGGGCCGCCGACGCCCAGGCCTCGAACGCCGGGTCCCCGGACGCCGAGACCGCGATGCTGTCCGGACCCGGTGGCACTCCGTCCCGCGGCACCAACCTGCCGCTCGGCACCCTCGGCGACGGCCGCTACCGCCTGACCGGCAGGCTCGGCCGGGGCGGCATGGCCGAGGTCTTCTCCGCCCAGGACGTCCGGCTCGGCCGGACCGTCGCGGTCAAGCTGCTGCGCGGGGAGCTGGCCCAGGACGAGGTGGCGCGGCTGCGCTTCACCCGTGAGGCTCACGCCGTCGCCGCGCTCAACCACCACTCGATCGTCGCGGTCTACGACACCGGCGAGGAGCACCACGGCGAGGAGTCCACGCCGTACATCGTGATGGAGCTGGTCGAGGGCCGGACCGTCCGCGAGCTGCTGGTGGACGAGGAGGCGCCGCCGGTCGACCAGGCGCTCATCATCATCGCCGGCGTGCTGGAGGCGCTCGCCTACAGCCACCGCCACGGCATCGTGCACCGTGACATCAAGCCCGCCAACGTCATCATCACGACCGGCGGCGCGGTCAAGGTGATGGACTTCGGCATCGCCCGGGCGCTCACCGGCGCGGCCAGCACCATGACCCAGACCGGCATGGTGATGGGCACCCCGCAGTACCTCTCGCCGGAGCAGGCGCTCGGCAAGGCCGTCGACCACCGCTCCGACCTGTACGCGGCCGGCTGCATGCTGTACGAACTGCTGGCGCTGCGGCCGCCGTTCGTCGGCGAGACCCCCCTCGCGGTGGTCTACCAGCACGTCCAGGACATCGCGGTGCCGCCGTCCCGGATCAGCCGGCGGGTGCCGCCGGAGCTGGACGACCTGGTGCTGCGCTCGCTGGCGAAGAACCCGGACGACCGCTTCCAGAGCGCGGACGAGTTCCGGGCCCATGTGCAGCACGCGCTGCGGCAGATGCACGGCGCTGCGGGCAGCGGCTACGCGGCCGGTGCCGCGGGTGCCGCCGCGGCCGCCGGGCTCGCCGCCGCGGCCTCCGGCAACAGCGGCGGCCAGCCGCGCTACGACGGTCCGCCGAGCGGCGGTACGGCGATGACCGAGCCGTTCGGCGCGGTCACCGGCACCGGCCAGACCGAGGCGATGCCGTACCAGGTCACCTCGCCGTACCAGACCCCCTCGCAGCCGTACCGCGGTGCGGGCGGCCCGGGGGAGGGCGGCGGGAACGGCTACGACGACGGTGGCGGCGGTGAGGGCCCGCAGCGCCGGCGCAACCCGTGGGGCTGGGTGCTCGCCGTGGTGGCGGTGCTGCTCGCGGCCGCCGTCGGCACCGCGCTGGCACTGAGCGGCGGCGGGCACAAGGGCAACGACAACCCGGTGGTGACGCCGCCGCCGACGGTCGCCAGCCAGCCGAGCACGGCGGAGCCGAGCACCGGCCAGCCGTCGCCGTCGCCGGTCCGCACCCAGACCAACCCCGTCACCCGCCAGCCGGAGTCCCCGGTGAACAGCCCGTCGGCGTCGCCGAGCGCGAGCCGCTCGACCTCGCCGTCGCCGTCGGCCTCGCCGTCGGCCAGCGCGTCCAAGTCGCCGACCGGCGCGGCCTCGCCGTCGACGAGCCCGTCCAGCAAGCCGTCCACCTCGCCCTCCGCGCAGACGACTCCGCCCCCGGCGACTACGCAGTAGCCACGGACCCGGACGCACGACGGCCCCCGCCCTTCCCGGGCGGGGGCCGTCGGCGCTCAGCTGCTCAGTTGGTGAAGGCGTCCAGCACCTGCTCGTACTCCTGGCACCACCAGGCGAGTTGGCCGGCCGAGCCGGGGAACAGCGGATCGGCGCGGTGGTCGCCGCGCTGGTAGTGCCACTGCAGCATCCAGAGGTCGTTCAGCCGCTCCCACCAGACCCGGTGCACGGCGGCGGCCATCTCGCGGGCGCCCGCCGCCCCGCTGTCGCGGTAGCCGCGGGCGTAGTGGCGGACCCGGCAGAGGTCCAGGACGCCGGTGACCGGGTCGTTGAAGATCAGGGTGGCCGAGCGGACCGCCTCCTCGGCGGTCGGGTGCAGGCCGAGCTTGTCCCAGTCCAGGACGGCGACCACCCGCCCGCCCCGGTGCAGCAGGTTGAGCCCGTGGAAGTCGCCGTGGGTCCAGCCGGTGGGCGGGGCCGCGGCGGGGGAGGGCCGCAGGTGGCGCCGGGCGGCGAGCAACTCGGCCCGCTCCAGCAGCCGTTGCTCGGCCAGGACGTCGAATGGTCCGTGCGGCGCGGCCCGGCGGGCCAGCCGGAGCAGCTGGGCGACCAGCAGCGCGGTCTCGGCCGGGTCGGCGGACAGCCGTCCGGGCGGCTGCCGGACGGGGGCGCAGACCTTCGCCAGCGCGCCGTGCAGCCGGCCGAGCAGCGCGCCGAGGTCGCCGCACTGCTGCTGGTCGAGCTCGGTGCCGTGCCGGTGGACCCCGGCGACCCACGGGAAGAGCGCGAAGTACCGGCCGCCGCAGGCGACCACCGTCCGGCCGTCCTGGGCGGCCAGGGGCGGGGCCACCGGCAGTCCGGCGCGGTGCAGCGCGAGCGAGGCGTGGTGCTGGGCGGTGATCGCCGGGCGGGTCGCGGTGGCCTGGTCGACGTAGCACTTGAGGAAGTAGGTGCCGGCTTCGGTGGTCACCCGGTAACCGCGGTTGAGCAGGCCTTCGGCGACCGGGCGCACCCGCAGCGCCGGCGCGGTGCGGAACTCCCGCAGCACCCGGGCCACGGCGGTGTGGGCGACCGGCGGGCTCAGGGTGCCGACCGGCGGGGCCGCCGGATCGGGCCGGGCCGGCGCCTGCGCTATCGGCCGGCCCGGTGCCGGGGCCCGGTGGCCCGGCAGCGGGACGTGGTTGTCGGCCGGGGCGGACGGACGGGGCAGGAACACCGGTGCGAGCAGCACCGATGCCGGATCGGACGGGGCCGAGGAGTGCGGTTGCGCGGTCACGGCCCGAGCGTAATGCCTGGCGCAATAGGTACTTGACACACTGTTAGGAATATGATTAGGGATGCCCGGGGCGGCTCAGTTGTGGTGATCGGCCTGGTGGCGGGCCACGTAGGCGGCGGCCTGGGTGCGCCGTTCCATGCCCATCTTGGCCAGCAGGCTGGAGACGTAGTTCTTCACCGTCTTCTCCGCCAGGTGAAGTTCATTGCCGATCTGCCGGTTGGTCATCCCCTCGCCGATCAGGTCCAGGATCCGCCGCTCCTGCCGGGTCAGCTGGGCGAGCCGCTGGTCCTCCTTCTCGCCCCCTTCGCGCAGCCGCTCCAGCACCCGGCTGGTGGCGACCGGGTCGAGCAGTGACTTTCCGGCCGCCACGTCGCGCACGGCGGAGAGCAGGTCGGTGCCGCGGATCGCCTTGAGGACGTAGCCGGAGGCGCCGGCCATGATCGAGTCGAAGAGCGCCTCGTCGTCCGAGAAGGACGTCAACATCAGGCACCTGATCTGCGGGTGGTGCGAGCGGACCTCGCGGCAGACCTCGACCCCGTTGCCGTCCGGCAGCCGGACGTCGAGCACGGCCACGTCGGGCTGGACCGCCGCGACCCTGGCCAGCGCCTCGGCGGCGGTACCGGCCTCGCCGACCACCTCGATGTCCTCCTCGGTGGACAGCAGATCGTGTACGCCACGGCGGACGATCTCATGATCATCGAGGAGAAAAACTCTGATTTGTCCGTTTTCGCTCACGCTCAAAGCCTCCCATACCGCCCAGCCGGCGTCCGTCCGACCGGATCGGTGACCGTGCGGATGCACCGGGTGCGGAGACCGAATCGATTCCCGTTACCCCCTTACGCCGAGCGGCCTGCCCGGATAGCGTGCGCTGGTGTCCTGACGGCACCGCCGAAGAGAGCTGCGCCACACCCGCTGTTCTCCGGGAGCGAAGAACTAGGACGTCCAAGCGCAAGGGCGCCAAGGGGCGACGCTGGGTAACGTTCTCGCCAGAGGGACGCCGTCGGAAAAGGATCACCACCTGCCGAGCACCCGGCGCGCACACCCAAGCGCGCCGCGCGAGGCGGTGACCGGACCGGTCACCGGCGACCCCGGGCGGCCGGACAGACCGAGGAGTGAACGTGACCGTCAAAAGCACGACGAGGGCGCGCAAGAAGGCCGCCCCCGCCGTCCCTGACAACCTCCGCACGGGCGCGGGAGCCCCCGCGGAGCTCGTACAGCTGCTCACGCCCGAGGGCGAGCGGGTCGAGCACCCGGAGTTCCCCCTGGTGACCACCCCCGAGGAGCTCCGCGCCCTCTACCGCGACCTGGTGCTGGTCCGGCGCTTCGACGCCGAGGCCACCTCGCTCCAGCGCCAGGGCGAGCTGGGCCTGTGGGCCTCGCTGCTCGGCCAGGAGGCCGCCCAGGTCGGCTCCGGTCGCGCGATGCGCCCGGGCGACTACGCCTTCCCGACCTACCGGGAGCACGGCGTCGCCTGGTGCCGGGACGTGGACCCGCTGAACCTGCTCGGCATGTTCCGCGGCGTGAACCACGGCGGCTGGGACCCGAACGAGAAGAACTTCCACCTCTACACCATCGTGATCGGCTCGCAGACGCTGCACGCGACCGGCTACGCGATGGGCATCACCAAGGACGGCGCGGACGACGCGGTGATCGCCTACTTCGGCGACGGCGCCTCCAGCCAGGGCGACGTCAACGAGGCCTTCACCTTCGCCTCGGTCTACAACGCGCCGGTGGTGTTCTTCTGCCAGAACAACCAGTGGGCGATCTCCGAGCCCACCACCACCCAGACCAAGATCCCGCTGTACCGCCGCGCCTCCGGCTTCGGCTTCCCGGGCGTCCGGGTGGACGGCAACGACGTGCTGGCCTGTCTCGCGGTGACCCGCTGGGCGCTGGACCACGCCCGCAGCGGCAACGGCCCGGTGCTCATCGAGGCCTTCACCTACCGGATGGGTGCCCACACCACCTCCGACGACCCGACCCGCTACCGCCTCACCGAGGAGACCGAGGCCTGGAAGGCCAAGGACCCGATCCTGCGGCTCAAGGCCCACCTGGACAAGGAGGGCCTGGCCGACGAGGCGTTCTTCGCCGAGGTCGAGGCCCAGAGCGAGCAGCTCGGCCTGCGGGTGCGCGAGGGCGTCCGAACCATGCCCGACCCGGACCCGACCCTGATCTTCGACCATGTGTATGCCGAGCCGCACACACTGGTGGACGAGGAACGGGCCGAGTACGAGGCGTACGCGGCCTCCTTCGAGGGTGGGGAGAACCTCTGATGGCAGGTCAGCTCAACATCGCCAAGGCGCTCAACGAGGCGCTGCGCAAGTCGCTCGAGAACGACCCGAAGACCGTCCTGATGGGCGAGGACATCGGCAAGCTCGGCGGTGTCTTCCGGATCACCGACGGCCTGCAGAAGGACTTCGGCGAGGACCGGGTGATCGACACCCCGCTCGCCGAGTCCGGCATCGTCGGCACCGCGATCGGCCTCGCGCTGCGCGGCTACCGCCCGGTGGTGGAGATCCAGTTCGACGGTTTCGTCTACCCGGCCTTCGACCAGATCGTCACCCAGCTCGCCAAGATGCACGCCCGTGCGCTCGGCCACGTGAAGATGCCGGTCACCGTCCGGATCCCGTACGGCGGCGGCATCGGCGCCGTCGAGCACCACAGCGAGTCGCACGAGGCGTACTTCGCGCACACCGCGGGCCTGCGGGTGGTCAGCCCGTCCAACGCCAACGACGCGCACTGGATGCTGCGCCAGGCCATCGAGTCGGACGACCCGGTGATCTTCCTGGAGCCCAAGCGGCGCTACTGGGACAAGGGCGAGGTCGAGGACGCCCCCTCGCTGCCGCTGCACGCGGCGCGGATCGTCCGGCCGGGCACCGACGCGACGCTGATCGCGTACGGCCCGATGGTCAAGGTCTGCCAGGAGGCCGCCGCGGCCGCCGAGGAGGACGGCCGCCGGCTGGAGATCGTCGACCTGCGCTCGATCTCGCCGATCGACTTCGCCACCGTCGAGGAGTCGGTCAAGCGCACCGGCCGCGCCATCGTGGTGCACGAGGCGCCGGTCTTCATGGGCCTGGGCGCCGAGCTGGCCGCCCGGCTCACCGAGAGCTGCTTCTACCACCTGGAGGCCCCGGTCCTGCGGGTAGGCGGCTACCACGCCCCGTACCCGCCGTCGCGGGTCGAGGAGACCTACCTGCCGGACCTGGACCGGGTGCTGGACGCCGTCGACCGCGCCCTGGCGTTCTGAGAGGAGCGAGAGCCGTGACCACCGAAGTTCGCTCGCTCCGCGAGTTCAAGATGCCGGACGTCGGCGAGGGCCTGACCGAGGCCGAGATCCTCACCTGGTTCGTCAAGCCCGGTGACACCGTCACGGACGGCCAGGTCGTCTGCGAGGTGGAGACCGCCAAGGCCGCGGTCGAGCTGCCGATCCCGTTCACCGGCACCGTCGACCAGCTGTTCTTCCCCGAGGGCAGCACGGTCGACGTCGGCACCGCGATCATCTCGGTGGCGGTCGCGGGTGCGGCCCCGGCCGAGCCGGCCGCCCCCGCCCCGGTCGCCGCCGTCGCGGCCCCGGCCGAGACCGAGGCGGTCCCGGAGCGCCGCGAGGTGCTGGTCGGGTACGGGCCGCGGACCGGCGGCACCCAGCGCCGGGCCCGCCGTACGACGGCCGCACCCGCCGCCGCCCCGGTGGCCGCCGCCGTGGTGGCCCCGATCGCGGTTCCGGTGCCCGTGCCGGTGGTTCCGGCGCAGGCGCCGGTCGTCGAAGGGGACCGCCCGCTGGCCAAGCCCCCGGTGCGCAAGCTCGCCAAGGACCTCGGCATCGACCTGCGGACCGTGGTGGCGACCGGTCCCGGCGGGGTGATCACCCGCGAGGACGTGCACTCCGCCGTCGTTCCGGTGGCCCCGCAGGTCGGGATCCCGGTGGTCGAGGCCCCGGCACCGGCCGCCGCGCCCCAGCCGGTGGCGGTGGCCGCCGACGCGGGTGCCGGTTCGGTCGCGGGCTCGGTCCCGGGCGCGGGCGATGTGCGGATCCCGGTCAAGGGCGTCCGCAAGGCGACCGCCGCGGCGATGGTCTCCTCGGCGTTCACCGCGCCGCACGTGACCGAGTTCGTGCAGGTCGACGTGACCCGCACGATGAAGCTGGTGCGCAGGCTCAAGGAGAGCGGCGAGCTGGGCCAGGGCGTGCGGGTCAGCCCGCTGCTGCTGGTCGCCAAGGCGCTGCTGACGGCCATCCGCCGCCACCCCGAGGTCAACGCCAGCTGGGACGAGGCGGCTCAGGAGATCGTCCTCAAGGGCCAGGTCAACCTCGGTATCGCCGCGGCCACCCCGCGCGGTCTGATCGTGCCGAACATCAAGGACGCCGGCTCCCAGACGCTGCCGCAGCTCGCCGTCTCGCTCGGTGATCTGATCGACACGGCGCGGCAGGGCAAGACCTCCCCGGCGGACATGCAGGGCGGCTCGGTGACCATCACCAACGTCGGCGTCTTCGGCGTCGACACCGGCACCCCGATCCTCAACCCGGGCGAGGCGGCCATCCTGGCCTTCGGCGCGGTGCGGGACCTGCCGTGGGTGCACAAGGGCAAGGTGGTGCCGCGCCAGGTCACCACGCTGGCGCTCTCCTTCGACCACCGGCTGGTCGACGGCGAGCTCGGCTCCAAGGTGCTCGCGGACGTCGCGGCCATCCTGGAGCAGCCGAAGCGCCTGATCACCTGGGGCTGACGCCCCCGGAGCACGGCGAAGGGCCCCGTTCCCCGGGCAGGGGAGCGGGGCCCTTCCGCGTCCGGCTACCGCCGGGCGGCCCGGCGGACGGTGTACAGCACGCCGAGGCCGAGCGCGAGGCAGGCGCCGGCCGCGCCGAACAGGAAGCCGGTCGGCGCGGAGGGGCCGGTGGAGGCCAGCTCGGCGGCGGGGGCGGCGGCTGGTGCGGTGGTCGGCGCGACCGGGGACTGGGGTGCGGAGTCCTTGACCGCGGCCGGTACCGCCGCGGGCTTGTCGGCGGCCTCGGTGGCGGCCTTGGTCGGGGTCGCGGTCGGGGTGCCGGCCGGCGCGGCGGGGGCCGGGGCGGGAGCCGGGTGCTCGACGTCGAGGTCGAGGATGTTCGCCTTCCCCTGCTCGGTCCGGCCGGCGTAGATCTGGATCCGGGTCTGGTCCGCCGGGGCGTCCGCGGACAGGCCGACCCGGAACACGAACCGGTGGGCCCGGCCGTCGGCGAGCGGCTCGGCGAGCGCGGAGGTGTCGGTGCTGATCATCGGGTCGCAGCCGTAGCGCATCGCCAGCGGGGTCCACCTGCCGTGGTCCATGACCTCCACCGACAGCTCCTCGATCTTCAGCATGGTGCCGATGCCGTGGCCGCTCGCCCGCTCGTTGTAGAGCGAGAAGGCCGGGGCGACCAGGTCGATCGGCTTGCCGCTGAAGTTGCCCTCCTCGATGCCGATCTCGATCTTCGGGCCGCCCGCGGTGATGGTGGTGGGGGTGGGCGCGACGAAGCCGGTCACCGTGTCGGCCGACCGGAAGCCGAACGCGGTGGCGCTCGGGGCGGCCTTCGCGGGCCGGTCGCCGCAGGCGTGGGCGGTGCCGGCGCCGATGGTCAGGGGAAGCCCGGTACCGAGGGCGAGGGCGGCGACGGTGGCGGCGGAGGAGCGGACAATACGGGAGATAACGGGCGTACGCATGACAGGGGTCCCCAAGGGCGCTGAAACGGCGGTGTGTTGGCTGAAGGTGTCCGGCGCGTCGGTCCCCCCGGCCGTACCGCCGGTTCCGTTCTCTCCGTGCCCTTCACCCTCATAGACGTCCATCCCCGCCGGGGGTTGCAGGTGGTTCTGACCTTTTCCGGGAACCTCGGACGGCCACCGGGGATACTGCTCGGGTGGCCGACCCGTCGATAGTCCAGCGCCCCGCAGTCGAACCCGCCGAGCCCCCGGCACCGCCCGGCCCACGGCCCTCGCTGCGCCGGGACGTCTCGCTCCCGGCGCTGCTCGCGGGCCTGGTCTGCATCGCGGTGTCCTTCTCCGGCCCGCTGGTGGTGGTGCTCGCGGCCGCCGCCGCGGGCCACCTGGACCAGGCGCGCACGGCGTCCTGGATCTGGGCGGTGTCGATCGGCAGCGGGCTGACCTGCCTGCTGCTGTCCTGGTGGACCAGGACGCCCGTGATCACCGCCTGGTCCACCCCGGGGGCGGCCCTGCTGGTGGGCAGCCTCGGTGCGTACCCGTACCGCGACGCGGTCGGCGCCTTCCTGCTGAGCAGCGCCGTGGTGGCGCTGTTCGGGGTGACCGGGCTGTTCGGCCGGCTGATCCGGGCGATCCCGGCCGGGATCGTCAACGCGATGCTGGCGGGCATCCTGTTCACCTTCGGCGCCGGGATCTTCACCGAACTCCGGGGCGCCCCGGTCCTGGTGCTGGGCTGCTTCGCCGCCTTCCTGCTGGCCAAGCGGCTGGTGCCGCGGTACGCGGTACCGATCGCACTGCTGGCCGGCGCGGTACTGGCGGCGGCCACCGTGGGACTCCCACTCAACCTCGGCGCGGGCGGACCCACGGTGCCGGTCCTCACCGTCCCGGGCTTCTCCTGGGCGGCCGCGGTCGGCCTGGCCCTGCCGCTCACCATCGTGGCGCTCGCCTCCCAGAACGCCCCCGGCCTCGGCATCATGCGGGCCTCGGGCTACCGGCCGGACGACCGGCTGCTGATCGGCGCGACCGGCGGACTGTCCGTGCTGCTGGCGCCGTTCGGCTCCCCCGGGGTCAACCTGGCGGCGATCACCGCGGCCATCTGCACCAGCCCGGAGAGCCACCCGGACCCGCGCCGCCGCTACATCGCGGGGATGTCGGCCGGCGTCCTCTACCTGGTGGTGGGCAGCTTCGGCGGGGTGCTGGTCAGCCTGTTCACCGGCCTGCCGCACGCGCTGATCGCGGTGATCGCGGGGGTCGCCCTGCTCGCCTCCTTCCAGGGCAGCCTGGCGGCCGCCCTCGGGGACGAGAAGGGCCGCGACGCCGCCGTGGTGACCTTCCTCGCCACCGCCTCGGGAATGAGCCTGTTCGGTATCGGCGCCGCCTTCTGGGGCCTGCTGCTCGGACTGGCCACCCATCTGCTGCTCCACGCCCGCCGCCGGGCCTGAGCCGTCCGCACCCGGCCGGCCCGCCCGGCGGGTTCGCCGAACGGACCGAATTCGGCCCAACCGGCGGGTAGGCTTTGCCCGTTCGAATGCGGGGGCCGCGAAGGATGCGTAACTGCCGGACCCGCATGCCGAATTGGCAACACGAACGGTATCCGGAAGGCACTTCCGTGACCGGCACTGTCGGGGCGCGTCCGAGCAACCGGGGATCTGGAAATTGAGCGAGCCGAGCGAGCCGGACGAGGTCCGGGACAGCGTCGACGCCCCGACCGCAGGAGCCTCCCGGATGGCCCGGCGCCGGCGGACACTGCTGGCGGTGACCGTGGTCTCGGCGGTGCTGGCCGGTGGTGGCCTGGCCGCGTCCTCGCTGGTCAAATCGCCCGCCGAACGCGCCGCCGACACCGCACCGCCGCCCCTCACCCTGCTCACCGCCCCGGTCACCCGGCAGGTCCTCGCCCAGTCGACGGTCACCCGCGGCCAGGTCTACCCGCCGACCCAGTACAACGTGTCACCGGTGGCGGCCTCGGCCGACGTCACCCAGCTGTACGTCTCCCGGCTCGCGGTCAGGTCCGGTGACCAGGTCGCCAACGGGCAGCTGCTCGCGGAGGTCTCCGGGCAGCCGCTGTTCGTCCTGCGCGGCCCGGTGCCCGCCTACCGGGACATCAAGCCCGGCAGCACCGGCCCCGACGTGGCCGAGCTGCAGGCCGCGCTGGCGCAGCTCGGGTACGGCCGCGGCGGTGACCCGAGCGGCACGTACGGCCCCGGGACCGCCGAGGCCGTCACCGGCCACTACCGGCACCTCGGGTACAGCGCGCCGACCACCGGCGCCGCCACCCAGCAGGCCGTCGACGCCGCCCGCAAGGCGGTCGAGGCCGACCAGCAGGCGGTCGACGCGCTGAAGGCGCAGCAGGCGGCCGGCGCCGCCCCCGCGGGCACCGGCACCGCCGGCGCGTCCGGCTCGGCGGCCCCGCCCGCCGCCGGCCCGGAGCAGCAACTCGCCGCCGCCCGGCGGAAACTGGCCGAGGACCGCGAGACGCTGGCGCAGGCCCAGGCGGTGAACGGCCCGATGGTGCCCGCCGGCGAGGTGGTCTTCCTGCCCGAACTCCCCGCCGTGGTCACCGCGGTGAACGCCCCGGTCGGATCGCCGGTGTCCGGCCCGCTGCTCTCGCTCACCGGCGGGCAGCTGGCGGTGACCGGCCAGCTCGGCCCGGCGCAGGCGGCCGGGATCACCCCGGGGATGGAGGTCGAGATCCTCTCCGAGACGACCGGCCGGACCGTCCGGGGGACCGTCGCCGAGCTGGGCTCCCCGACCACCACGCCACCGGCCGGCCGGGTGATCGCGATCGGCGGACCGGCCGCCGGGTCCGCCGCCGGACCGGCCGGCGCCAACCCGGGCGCCCCGGCCCAGGGCGGCCCGCAGGCCCCCGCGTTCGTGCCGGTGCAGATCGCCCCGGCCGAACCGCTGCCCCCGGCGTTCAGCGGCCAGAACGTCCGGATCACCGTGCTGCGCGGCGCCCGGCCCGAGCCGGTGCTGAGCGTGCCGGTGGCGGCGGTGTTCACCGACGCGGCCGGGCAGACCGCCGTCACCAGGGTGGCCGCCGCCGGCCGGCGGATCACCGTCCCGGTGGCCACCGGGGTCAGCGCCAACGGCTACGTCGGCGTGAACGCCGTCGGCGGCGGGGAGTTGGCCGAGGGCGACCAGGTGGCGGTCGGCCGGTGAGCACACCGCGTACGGCTCCCGAAGCAGCCCCCGAATCAGCCCCCGCGGCCGCTCCGCCCGTCATCCGGCTGGCCGGGGTGGGCCGCAGCCACCCCGGGCCGCCACCGGTCACCGCCCTGCACCCCTGCGATCTGACGATCCGTCAGGGCGAGTACGTGGCGGTCACCGGACCGTCCGGCTCCGGCAAGTCGACGCTGCTGCACCTGCTCGGGCTGCTGGACACCCCGACCACCGGCCACTACGAGCTGGACGGCATCGACACCGCCGGCCTGCGCGACCGGGACCGCTCGGCCCTGCGAGGCCGCCGGATCGGCTTCGTCTTCCAGTCCTTCCACCTGCTCCCGCACCGCACCGCCGAGGAGAACGTGCTGCTGGCCCAGGTCTACAACCGCACCCCGCGGGCGCAGCGCCGGCGGGCCGCCCGGGCGGCGCTGGAGCAGGTCGGACTCGGCCACCGGACGGACGCGCTGCCGACCACGCTGTCCGGTGGCGAACGCCAGCGGGTCGCCATCGCCCGGGCGCTGGTCAACCGGCCCAGCCTGCTGCTGTGCGACGAGCCGACCGGCAACCTGGACTCGGCCAACGCCGCGGCCGTGCTGGAGCGTTTCGACCGGCTGCACCAGGAGGGCTACACCCTGGTGGTGATCACCCATGACCCGGCGGTGGCCGCCCGGGCGCCCCGGGCGGTGCGGATCGCGGACGGGCGGCTGAGCGAGCCGGTGGCGGTCTGAGATGGGCCGGTCCGTGCTGGCCCGGTCCGAGCCGCCCGGGGCGTCGGCCCGGCTGGGCCCCGTCGACCTGGTCGCCGAGGCCCTGGCCGGGGTGATCCAGCGGCCCGGCCGGTCGGTGCTGACCATGCTCGGCACGGTCCTCGGCATCGGCGCGTTCGTGGCCGTACTCGGACTGACCGCCACCGCTGCCGGGCAGATCGGCCGCCAGTTCGACCTCACCAAGGCGACCACCGTCACGGTCACCGACCACCCGGCGCAGGACGGCCTCGCCCCCGGGGCCAGGCCGCCGACCAGCTTCCCCGCCGACGCCGACGCCCGGGCGGGCGCGATCGACGGGGTCAGTTCGGCGGGCGTCTGGTGGCGGGTGGCCGCGGACGGCCTGCGGATCTCGTCCTCGCCGACCGCCGACGGCACGGCCGGACAGGGCCTGTCGGTGTTCGCCGCGACCCCCGGCGCGGTCGCCGCGATCGGGCCGACGCTGGCCTCCGGGGTGACCCTGGACCGGTACGTCGAGCAGGCCAGGCTGCCGGTGGTGCTGCTCAGCGAGGCGGCCGCCGGCCGGCTCGGGGTGACCCGGCTGGACGCCCAGCCGGCGGTCTTCATCGACGGCCTGCCCTACACCGTGGTCGGCGTCTACCGGGACGTCCAGCGGCTGCCGGACACCCTGCTCGGCCTGATCATCCCCAGCACCACCGCGCTGGACCGCTTCGGCAATCCCGGCCTCGGTGACGAGCAGGCCGCCCACCTGCTGGCCGCCACCCGGACCGGCGCCGCCCCGGTCGTCGCCGCACAGCTGGCGGTGGCGCTGCGCCCGGACGCGGCCGAACGGCTCACCGTCACCCCGCCGCCGGACCCGCACAGCCTCCGGGACCACGTCACCTCCGACCTGACCGGGCTCTTCCTGGCCCTGGCGGCGATCTGCCTGGTGGTGGGGGCGGTCGGGATCGCCAACACCACCCTGGTCGCGGTGCTGGAACGGACCGAGGAGATCGGCCTGCGCCGCTCGCTGGGCGCCCGCACCCACCACATCGCCGCGCAGTTCCTCACCGAGTCCACCGCCCTGGGCACGCTCGGCGGACTGATCGGTACCGGCCTCGGTGTGCTGGTGGTCGTCGCGGTGGCCGCCGTACGGGAGTGGACCGCCGTCCTGCAGCCGCTGGCGACCCTGCCGGCCCCGCTGATCGGCAGCCTGGTCGGGCTGCTGGCCGGCCTGTACCCGGCGGTCCGGGCCGCCCGCACCGACCCGCTGCAGGCGTTGCGCAGCGGCTGAGCCCCCGGCCGGACGGCGCCGCGGACCCCGGCCCTCCGGCCGCTGTCGCGCCGGGGTGCGCCGAACCGGTGAGGCCTTGCTCCCATGGGGCGAACTTCCGTCCGCCGCCGACCGGTCGCGACACGCGCAGGGTACGTCTTCCCGACCACCCCACCCGAGCGCCCCGCCGGGTGACCGGAGCACCGAGGACGACCCGTATGCCGTCTGGCACTCATGGCCGCTTCGTCCGGAGTACCGCAGCGCTGGTGCTGATCTCGGCCGCCGCGCTGCCCGCCGCGCTGGAGCTGGCCGCACCCTCGCCGTCCACGGTGATAGGACCCCCGGCCGGTCCGCTCACCGACCACGCGGCGCCGCCGCGCAGCCCCCAGCAGGCGGACCTGCGGGCACCCGGGACCGCACCGACCGTCGACATAAGGCGCTCCGGTGACCCGGCCAACCGGATCACCCTGGTCCTGCTCGGCGACGGGTACACCGAGGACCAGCAGGTGATGTTCCGGGACCAGGCGGACCGGGCCTGGCACGCGCTGATGGAGATCGAGCCGTTCCGCAGCTACCAGGGCTACTTCAACATAAGGCGGGTCGACGTGGTGTCCCCGTCCTCCGGCATCGCCGAGGGCGAGAGCGGCAGCCGGAGCGTGAGCACCCCGCTCGGCATGCACTTCTGGTGCGAGGGCACCGCCCGGCTGCTGTGCGCCGACGAGTCCGCCACCGCCCGGTACGCGGGCGAGGGCGACGGGCCGCAGTACCTGATCGCACTGGCCAACTCCAGCGAGTACGGCGGCGCGGGCGGCACCGGGGTGACCACCCTGTCCGGCGGCAGCCCGGACGCCGGGCGGATCATCCAGCACGAGATCGGGCACACCGTGGGCGAGCTCGGCGACGAGTACGACAGCGCCCCGGACGACGGCGGCTACCCCAACCTCTCCACCGTCGACGCCGAGGAGATGCGGCGCACCAAGGTGAAGTGGTGGCGCTGGCTGGACGCGCAGTCGCCGGACGGCGGCGGCACCGTCGGCGCGTACCGCAGCGCCAACGGGCTCTACCGGCCCACCGAGGACTCGGTGATGCGCACCCTGGGCGGCACCTACAACCTGCCCTCCCGGGAGGCGATCCTGGAGCAGATCTACCGGCGGGTCCGCCCGGTGGACGCGCCCAGCCCGGCGCCCGGCACGGTGAGCGGCCCGACCAGGCTGACCGTGCACCCGCTGCAGCTGGTCGGGGCGCGGCAGCTGAAGGTGGACTGGACGGTGGACGGGGTGGCGGTGGAACCGCAGGCCCCCGACCGGACCTGGCTGGACACGGCGATGCTGCCGCTGGCCCCCGGTCAGAAGGCCACCGTGAAGGCCACCGTCACCGACACCACCGACTGGGTGCGCGACGAGGCCTTCCGGGACGAGTTCATGACGCGTTCGGTGAGCTGGACCGTGACCGGCTGAGCGGCGGCCCGCCGCCCCCGCGCGCCCGGCCCGACCCTGCGGAATAGATCATTTGATGGGATGACTAGCCTGGGGTCACTATGACCGTGGACCCCGTGGGCACCGTCCGCTCCGTATCCGTACCCGGCCCCGGGCCCGCCGAGGCGTCCACGACCGCGCCGCCACCGGCCCTGCCGGGGCCGCCCGGCGGACGGGCCGCCTGGCTGGCCTGGGCGATCGGCTGCACGGTGTACGTGCTGGCGGTGGTGCACCGCACCAGCCTCGGGGTCGCCGGACTGGACGCCACCGAGCGGTTCGGGATCGGCGCCTCGGCGCTCTCCACCTTCTCCATCCTCCAGGTGCTGGTCTACGCGGCCATGCAGATCCCGGTCGGCCTGCTGGTCGACCGCTACGGACCGCGCCGGGTGCTGCTGCTGGGCGTCCTGCTGATGAGCGCCGGCCAGCTGGCATTCGCGCTCAGCACCTCGTTCGGGCCGGCGCTCGGCTCCCGGGCGGTGCTCGGCTGCGGCGACGCGATGACCTTCATCAGCGTGCTGCGGATCGCCGCCCGCTGGTTCCCGGCCGCCCGCAACCCGCTGGTCGCCCAGCTGACCGGACTCGCCGGGATGGGCGGCAACCTGGTCACCACCGTGGTGCTCGCCGAGGCCCTGCACCGGGAGGGTTGGACCTTCTCGTTCGGGGTGATCGCGGTGGCCGGCGTGGCGGTCGCGGCGCTGGTCGCGCTCGGGCTGCGGGAGGGCCCGGAGACCGGGGCCGCAGGCGGGGCCGCCGCTGCCGCCACCACCGGGCCGCGCCCGTCCGTCCGCCGGCAGATCCGCGACTCCTGGCAGGAACCGGGCACCCGGCTCGGCATGTGGGTCCACTTCACCACCGCCTTCCCCGCCTCGGCCTTCGGCCTGCTCTGGGGGCTCCCCTACCTGGTCGAGGGCCAGGGCATGAGCCGGGGCGAGGCCGGCGGACTGCTCACCCTGCTGGTGTTCAGCACCATGGCCTTCGCACTGGTCTTCGGCCGGCTGGTCTCCCGGACACCCGCCACCCGGATGCCGATCACCCTCAGCGTCATCACCGCCACCGCACTGTGCTGGGCGCTCGCGCTGGCCTGGCCGGCCGGACACCCGCCGCTGTGGCTGCTGGTGGTCCTGCTGGTGGTGATGGGCAGCAACGGCCCCGCCTCGCTGGTCGGCCTCGACTACGCCCGCTCGTACAACCCGGCTCAGCGGCTGGGCACCGCCTCCGGCATCGCCAACATGGGCGGGTTCATCGGCGCCATGCTCACCCTGCTGGGCATCGGCGTCCTGCTCGACGCGTTCTCGGACGGCGCCGGGTACACCGCGGACACCTACCGGTGGGCGTTCTGCTGGCAGTTCCTGCCGCTCGCAGGCGGCACGCTGATGATCCTGCGGCTGCGCCGGGCGGTCAGGCGGGCGGGCCGGCCCGCCTGACCGCGGTCCGGGCCGCAGCCCGCCGCTACGGTCCGCGCTACAGCTCGCCGGCCGCGCGGAGCAGGGCGGCGATCCCGGCGGCATCGCCGTGGATCCGGGCCCGGCCGAGCTCACAGGTGAGCGGCCCGGAGCCGCGGGGTTCGCGGCTCGGCGGACGCGGCGACGCCAGCCGGCGGGCCAGGTCCACCATCTTGAGCCGGCCGCAGCGCACCAGCGCCCGGCCGCCCCTGATCCCGACCCGCTCGACGCTCCGGCACTCGTAGTACGGGCCGAACGGTGGCCCGCTGTCCTCGCCGGGGCCGGGGACCACGAACGCCATCTCGCCGTGCCGGCAGTGCACCGTCCCGTCCGAGCGGAGGTGGACGCCCTCGTGGTCGTCCCGGTCGACCTCCGCCAGAACCTCCACCCGTTGGCCGATCGCCTCGGCGAGGCTCTCCGCCATCCGGCGCTGCTGCTGCGGCACGTCCGTGTCGCCCCGCCGGATCGACGGCAGCAGCTCACCGGTGACCCAGTCCTGGAACGGCCGGGCGGCCGGCTTGTCGGAGCGCAGCACGAGGCGGTAGAGACCCGCCTCGCTGATCACCCCGATCATCGGGTTCCTACCCTCGTAGGGTTTCTGACCTGCGGAAACCTGCATACCCTCGGTCACACCTAGGGTTGCCAGCCGCAGGTCCACCACCCTGGCGAGACCTGTGGGCAGGCCCGCGGCGGTGTCGCTGGGGTTCTTCCTCCCCAGCACCTTGCACACGTCCGCCGTGACGAACCACGGCTCGCCGTCGATCATGACGACCCGGATCGGCTGCCCGGTGACCGGGAAGCTCGTCCTCACCAACACCATGTCGGCGTCGTTCATCCGCCGCCCCTCCTTCACTCGTGGTGACGGGCCGACCGGGACAACGAGGCCGGACGGACGGCGTACCGGCACCGCGCGGACGAACGGGAGTGCGGAGCGCGGACCCCGGCGTGCGGCCCGGGGCCTACATCCGGCCGGATGTAACGGCCGGTGGTGGGGATGATCAGGGCGTCAGTGCGAAGTTGGCCAGCACCCGGGCGGCCAGCTCGGTGTCGCCGTTGACCCGGACCGCGCCGCCCACCGCCTGCGGCCGGACCCGCCCGCAGGCGAGCCGGACGTAGGTCTCCCAGTCGAGGGTGAGCCGGACGTCCGGGGCGAGGGTGACCGAGGCGTCGACGGCGGCGCGGCCGGCCTCGTCCACCCGCACGGTGCGCTGGAACTCCATCGGTCCGGTCACGTCGACGACGACCGCTGCGCCGGCCGGCGCCCCGGCCAGCTTGGCCACCACCCGGGGCAGGCCCTCGACCAGGAAGTCGCGGGTGACCGCGGCGGCGGGCGAGTCCAGGTTGCCCGGGGTGCCCAGCGCGCGGCGCAGGTCCTGCTCGTGTACCCAGACGTCGAACGCCCGGGTCCGCAGCAGCTGGCTGTAGGGGACGTCCCGGGAGAGCGGCCCGGCCGGCCAGCGGACCAGGTCGTCGGGGCCCTGCTTGGCACCCCGCAGGGCCCGGCTGCGCCGGATGACGGTGTACTCCAGCTCGCCGGTCAGCTCGACGGGCGTGTGGCAGCGCCGCTTGTCGACCGGCAGCTCCATGTACCGGGCGAACTCGCCGGTGACGTGCCGCAGGTCGCGCGGGAGGGAGTGGATCGGCCGGGGGTCGCCGAGCAGCTCGGACTCGACGCCGATGATGTGGGAGACCACGTCCCGGACCGACCAGCCGGGGCACTCGGTGGGCCGGTTCCACGCGTCGGTGGGCAGCGCGGCCAGCAGCTCGGATATCGACTCGATGGAGTGGAGCCACGCGTCGGTGTACGCCTGCACGGTCTGGTTCTCCGTCACGGGAATCTCCGGTCCTCCGTCAGCTTCCGTCCCGCGCGGCCCGGGAGTGAGGGGGAGACTCCTGAGCTTCCGGGCGCACGCGCTACCCGCACGTTACGCTGCCGGGTGACAGCAGGGCAGCGCTTTCGGGTGATGATCGTAGGACTCTTGCCGTGGACGGTGGTACTGTGCGCGCTTCTTTGATCCAACTCGCGGTCTCCGACTCCGAGCCGGCCGCCGAACGGCGGGCCAGGGCCGCTGCTCTGGTCCGGGCCCAGGAAGGGGCGGACCTGGTGGTCCTGCCCGAGCTCTGGCCGCTGGGCGGGTTCGCCTACGAGTCCTGGGGCGCCGGGGCGGAGACGCTGGACGGCCCTACCGTGGAGACCATGTCGGCCGCCGCCGCGGCGGCCGGGGTCTGGCTGCACGCGGGTTCGATCGTCGAGCGCGATCCGGACGGCCCGATCTACAACACCTCGCTGCTGTTCGCCCCCGACGGCGAGCTGGCGCACACCTACCGGAAGATCCACCGCTTCGGTTTCGACAGCGGCGAGGCGGTGGTGATGGGCGCCGGGCAGGAGATCGTCACCGCCGCCACCGACCTCGGCCGGCTCGGCCTCGCCACCTGCTACGACCTGCGCTTCCCCGAGCTGTTCCGGGCCCTGCTGGACGCCGGCGCCGAACTGCTGGTGGTCCCGGCCGCCTGGCCGGCCCGCCGCCGCGAGCACTGGACCCTGCTCGCCCGGGCCCGCGCGGTCGAGGAGCAGGCGTACGTACTGGCCTGCAACACCGCGGGCACCCACGGCGGGGTCGAGCAGGCCGGGCACAGCCTGGTGGTCGATCCCTGGGGACGGGTGCTGGCGGAGGCCGGCACCGAGGAGGAGGTGATCACCGTGGAGTTCGACCCCGCGGAGGTGGCCAAGGCCAGATCGGAATTCCCCGTGCACCGGGACCGGCTGCTCGGCATCCCGGCACCGGTCCAGCGCTGACCGCCCGCCCGGCCCCGACCGTCCGTCCCGCCCGGCCCCGACCGTCCGTCCCGCCCGGGGGCGCCGGCCGGCGCCCGGGCCGCTCCCTACCGTGCTTGACATGCCCGGCCGGGGTGTGCGCAACTTCTGAGAAGGTGAGCCTGCGTCGCGTTCAGGCCGGTGGAGGAGGGGGAGGTCGGGGTGCCCGAGTCGAGCATGTCCGGGTCCGGCCCCGGCCGTACCCTGCAGGGCTTCGGCGTACCGGGCTTCGGCCTGCCCGGGGCCGGCCTGGCCGGCGGCCCGGACGGCCGGGCCGCGATCAAGCGCAACAGCCTGCGCGAGCAGATCGCGGAGGCGCTGCGCGAGGAGATGATGGCCGGCCGCCTCCCGGCGGGCCGCAACTTCACCGTCAAGGAGATCGCCGACCTGTACGGCGTCTCGGCCACCCCGGCCCGGGAGGCACTGGTCGACCTGGCCGCCCAGGGACTGCTCCGGGCCGAGCACCACCGCGGCTTCACCGTCCCCGAGTTCGGCTGGGCCGACTTCCTGGAGATCTTCGAGGCCAGGACCCTGCTCACCGACAGCGCGATCCGCCAGCTGCTGGTCCGCGCCCCCGGGTACGACTGGGGCCGGCTGCCCTCGCTGCGCCGCCGGGCCGTCGCCGCCACCCAGGCCTCCCGGGCCGGGCAGCTGGACGTGCTGGTCGGGTGCGACCTGCGGTTCTGGCAGGAGGCGGCGGCGCTGCTCGGCAACGCCCGGATCGCCGAGTACCTCGGCTGGCTGCGGGTGCAGTCGTGGATGTTCGCGGCGCCGTACCTGCGGGCGGCGGGCGATCTCGGCGGCGTCTGCTGGGACCGCCACGGCGAACTGGTGGACCGGATCGAGGAACGGGACGTGACCGGCGCCCAGCGCGTGGTCAACGAGTACAACGTCTTCACCGTGGAGCTGCTGGCCCGGCTGACCGGCCAGCCGCTGGAGTCGGTCTCGGTGCTGGCGCTGCTGCGCGACGCACCGGACGCCGGGCCGCCCGGACTCCCGCCGGCGTCGGCCGGATCCGAGCGGGACGAGCGGGTGGAGCGGGTGGAGCCGTCCGTCGGCCGGGCCGGGCCGGGCCTCGGCCGGGTGCCGCAGCCGCGCTTCGTCCCGCCGGGCCGGTTCGGGCGCCCGCTGCGGCTGCCGCAGCCGGAGAACGGGGAGCCGGCGCCGGGCCGGTAGGGTGGGCGGTCATTGTCCGCCCGCCGACGGTGCCCCGCGCACCGGCGCCCGCCCACCGGAGAGGGTGAGCCGGCCCATGGCCTGCGACCTCTGGCTCGTCCCGCTCGTGGACGTCCTGACCAACAGCCCGGAGAACCCGTTCCGGGACGACCTGGTCCGCTACAACGCGGTGCTCGCCGCCCACGGACTGCCCGAAGTCCCGGTCTACCAGTACGTACCGGGGATCAGCGGGGAGGTCGAGCCGATAGCCGCGTTCGACTACGACTCGCTGCACTTCCTGCGCCGGGCCTACATGCTGGGCCTCACCGGTTTCGAGATCACCCCGGTGGACGCGCTCGGCGGCGACTACGAGCAGCTGCTGGAGATGTTCGAGTCCACCGCCGAACAGTCCCACCTGGTCTGGCACTTCGACCACGCGGGCGCCTACGTGCCGGTCGACTTCCAGCTGCCGCTGGTGGACGACGGCCTGCTGGTGGCCGGCGGCCCGCTCGGCTCCTCGTTCGGGCTGCTGCGCGAACTCCAGGCGGTGGCGCCGGTGCTGGGCATCGACGTGCTCAACCCGCCGGCCCCCACCCGCCCGCTCGGCCCGACCGAGCTGCAGCAGCCGTTCGGGCCGCCGCTGGACGACCTGCACCCGTACGCCCGCGAGCGGCACGCCTGGGCCGGGCTGTACGCGGCCGCCACCAGGAGCGTCACCCAGGGCTCCATGGTGGTCTTCGCCTGACCGGCCGGGCCCGGCCCTCCGGGCCCGCCGGCGCGCACCCCGGCCCGGCCGGGGCGCGCGGCTCAGCGCAGCGGGCCCTCCGGCGGCCGCTGGCGCGGCATGGTCGGCCGGGTGCCCGGCGGCGGCAGCACCCGTACCTGGGCGCCCACCCCGATCTCGCTGCGGCCGCCCCACAGGCCCGGTGCCTGGGTCGGCAGCTGGGTCATCGAGGCCCGGAACTCCAGCATCCACTCCGAGGTCTCGCTGCGGACCATGTCCGAGACGTCCTCGCAGAACCGGCGCAGCACGCCGAGGCAGCGCTCGGCGGCCTCGCCGGCGGTGCCCTCGGTGGGGCCGAGCACCTCACGGACGCACTCCGAGGCCCAGTCGAACTGGAAGGCCTCCAGGCGGCGCTGGAGCGCCTGCGCGGTGGAGACGTCCCGCATCCAGCCCGAGGTCAGCCCGAAGGCGCGGTCGGCCAGCAGGCAGGCCGCCGACAGCGCCAGTCCGACGTACCCCCACTCGGCCGCCCGGTCCAGCACGCCGGTCAGCGCGACCAGCGGGCCGCTCACCCCGGTGACCGCGAAGGCCGCCGCGCCGAAGCGCAGCAGCCGGGCCCAGCGGCGCTTCCAGATCCGGTCCCGCCGGTACCAGTCGATCGCCTCGACCGCCCGCTCCTCGGACCAGCGGTAGAGCTCCTCCAGCCGCTCGGCGGGCTCGCCCCAGTCCCCGAGCGGGAACTGGCGCGCACTCAGGTCGGCGCGGCGGCGCGTGGGGGCGCGCCGCGCGGCGACGGGCAGGGCGGGCTGGTCCTCCTCGCCGACGTCCTTGCCCCAGGCACTCTCCTCGGGCTGCATTTCCGGCTGGCTCACCTGTGGCGCTCCCTGTGGCGGGGTGACTGCGGCGGTCCGGAGGGTACCGGGACCGACAGTGTGTGGATCTGATGCTGCATCGGTCCGACGGCCGGTCCGGCCGGCTCGGGTCCGGCCCGGTCCGACGCCGCGTGCGGGTGCGGGCCGCCCATGGTGTCGTGTCCCGGCGCGCGGCCGGGCATCGGTCCAACAGCACTTCTTACCGCCAAATGGCTGACCGTGGGGGCGCTTCGGCGGTGATCGTTATCGGAATTCACCTCCGGAACACGAGGTGGGAGGGTTGCGGCGGGTGGCGAGATTTCACCCTTCCGAGCGAGGCGTGCGCGGCGCCGGTCACTGACCTGGGGGCCTGCCGGAGCGGGCAGGCTGGAGGTTCGCACAAAACCTGGGCCGGAATCGCCCGCCCGGTTCGGAGCTTCGGACGGAGCCGGGAGCGGCCGCCGAACGGCCACCGACTACCCTTCCAGACGTGAAGGTCCTCGTCATCGGCGGCGGCGCCCGCGAACACGCCCTGTGCCGCTCCCTGTCCCAAGATCCCGCCGTCAGCGAGCTGCACTGCGCCCCGGGCAACGCCGGGATCGCGCAGGTGGCGACGGTCCACCCGGTCGACCAGCTGGACGGGGCGGCCGTCGCCGCCCTGGCCCGGCAGCTCACCGCCGACCTGGTCGTGGTCGGCCCGGAGGCCCCGCTGGTCGCGGGCGTCGCCGACGCCGTGCGCGCGGCCGGCATCCCGGTCTTCGGGCCCTCCGCGGCCGCCGCCCGGCTGGAGGGCTCCAAGGCCTTCGCCAAGGACGTGATGGCCGGCGCGGGGGTCCCCACCGCCCGCGCCTACGTCTGCACCACCCCCGCCGAGGCCGCCGAGGCCCTGGACGCCTTCGGCGCCCCCCACGTGGTCAAGGACGACGGCCTGGCGGCCGGCAAGGGCGTCGTGGTCACCTCCGACCGCGAGGCCGCACTCGCCCACGCCGCCGCCTGCGGGCAGGTGGTCATCGAGGAGTTCCTGGACGGCCCCGAGGTCTCGCTGTTCGCGATCACCGACGGCGAGACCGTGCTGCCGCTGGTGCCCGCGCAGGACTTCAAGCGCGCGCTGGACGGCGACGAGGGCCCCAACACCGGCGGCATGGGCGCCTACTCGCCGCTGCCGTGGGCCCCCGCGGGCCTGGTGCAGGAGGTCCTGGAGACGGTCCTGCAGCCGACCGTGGACGAGCTGCGCCGCCGCGGCACCCCCTTCTCCGGCCTGCTCTACGCGGGTCTCGCGCTGACCTCGCGCGGCACCCGGGTGATCGAGTTCAACGCGCGCTTCGGCGACCCGGAGACCCAGGTGGTGCTGGCCCGGCTGGAGACCCCGCTGGCGGGCGTCCTGCTGGCCGCCGCCACCGGCACCCTGGACACCCTGGAGCCGCTGCGCTGGCACGACGGCGCCGCCGTCACCGTGGTGCTGGCCTCCGAGGGCTACCCGGCCGACCCGCGCACCGGTGACGTGATCGAGGGCCTGGACGAGGCGGACGCCGCCGACGGCACCGTGTACGTGCTGCACGCCGGGACCCGGGCGGACCAGGACGGCCGGGTGCTCACCGCGGGCGGCCGGGTGCTGTCCGTCACGGCGATCGGCACCGACCTGGCCGAGGCCCGCGACCGGGCGTACCGGGGGGTGGCCAGGATCGGCTTCAAGGGCGCCCAGCACCGCACCGACATCGCGCGCGAGGCCGCCGCCGGCTGACCCGCGCCACCCGCGCCGACCAGGGCGCCGCCACCGGGCCACCCGTCCGGCGGCGGCGCCCTGCGGATTTCCCGGGGCCCGCCCCGGGCGCGGCCGGCGCAGGATTTCCCCTCCATCGGGTGACTCCTTGGGTATCCGGCTGACGGGACGCCGCGGACCGCCGTAGGGTGCGCTGGATCGCCGCGACCTGCTGGGAGCCGCTGCGGACGCCGCCGGTGGCGGCCCCGTGCCGGGGGGATGCTGGGGCCGCTGGTGTGCGGGCGCCGTCACCAGGACGGGTGGAAACCCAGGCGATCCGGAACACGCAACCGCACGCGGGCGTCAAAACTGTCAGAAGTGCCGCGCAAGATGCACAACCGGGGGCCGGCTCCGCCGTTTCCCGTTCGGATATTGATCGTTTCCGAGAGGTCTCGGGTGCCCCGACCGATGGTCCCCCGGACCACCGGCCGACCCGGCAGCCGAGCGCCGCGAAGGGGGTGTCGCGCCGTATGGCCGCTGCTCACGCTGCCCGCGCACGTGCCCAGGCCGTGCTGAGGGTCCGTGGACTGGCCCTGGGCGCCGCCGTGCTGCCCGCCGCCCTCGGCGCGGTGCTGCTCGCCGGCCGGACCACCGGCCGGATCGGGGCACCCGGCTCGCCGGACGCGCCCTGGTGGGACGCGATCCGCTGGGCCGTCCTCGGCGTCGCCGCCGTCACCCTGCTGCTGGCCGGCCTGGTGGCCCGCTCCCAGCTGCGGGCCGAGCCGCCCGTCACCCCCGCCGTCCCGCTGCCGCAGACGGCCGCCCCAGAGCTCCACCGCCTGATCGGCGAGCTCGCCGACCGGCTCGACGTCCCCGCCCCGTCCGGAATCTCGCTCACCCCGGACTGCGACAGCTGGCTGGAGGACGGCCGCCCGCCCCGCGGCGGACGCCGCGCCACGCCCCCCGCCCCCGTCCTGGTGATCGGCTCGCCCTTCCTGTGGTGGATGCGCGCCGCCGAGCTGCGCGCCCTGCTCGCCCCCGTGGTGGCCGGGGCCGCGGCCTCCGCCGACCCGGAGATCGCCGCCGCCCGCCGCTTCGTCCGCGGGCTGGACGCCGCCCTCGGCACCCGCCACCGCGGCCCCGCCGCCCTGATCGACCGGATCAACCGCCTGCTGCTCGCCGCCTGCCGCCACCACTCCGCCGAACTCGAGCGGGCCGTCGCCGGCTGGGCCTCCGAACAGGCCAAGGCCGTCGACTACGGCCTGCGGATCGCCGCCCAGGAACAGGTCGGCCTCGCCTACGCCGGCTGGGACCGGCTGCTCACCCGGGTCGCCCTGCCCGCCTGGCGGCTCGGCCGCCACCCCGCCCACCTGAACGCCGGCGTGGTCTCCGCCCTCACCGAGCTCTCCCGCCGCGACCGCCTCGCCGACGGCTACGGCAGCCGGCTCGGCGACCGCCCCGCCTGCGACCTGCTCGAGGAGCCCGGCCTGGTGGACGAGGCGGTCTCGCTGGTCGCCGCCGGCCTGCTGCACGAACCGCCCGAGGGCGGCTGGCAGCCGCTGGACTGGACCGACTACCCGGCCGAGGTGGTCGACCGCGGCTGGCGGGCACAGGCCGTCGCCCTGCAGGCGGCGCTGGACGGCGCCGGCCCGGCCGGCCCCGCCGCCGCCCCCACCCTGACCCGGCTGCTGGCCCGGCTCGCCGCCGGCGGGAGCGAGGCGCTGGCCGCCGCACTGGCCGGCCAGGTGGCGCGCGCCGCCCGGGTCGCGCCCCCGCTGCCACCCGTGCGCAGCGGACGCGAGCTGCTGGTCGAGCACGTCACCGCGATGGTCTGCTGCGCCGCCGTCGACACCGGGGTCGCCACCCCCGGGCTGGACTGGCTGGACGGTCCGGTGCTGGTCATGACGGGTGGCCGCCGCGGCGAGCCGGCCGCGGCGGTGGCCCGGGCGGTCGAGCAGGGCGAGGACAAGCCGCTGCGCGCCTGGCTGGAGGCGGCCGGGGTGCGGCTGGAGCGCCCGGTCCGGCTGCCCGGCTGACCGGCCCGGGCGCCCGGCGACGCTCCGGCCCGCCGGGTTCCCGGCCACCAATTGCTACCGTTGGGTGACACAGCGCCAGCATTGTGTGGTGTGCTGGACCGCACGCACATCCGCATGGCAATTGCCACACGGGGGGGTGTGCGACTCGCTGGTTGGGGAGGGCGCGTGGGGAGAGAACTCGACCGCCGCTGGGAGTCCGCCACGCTGGCGCACAGCGTGTCCGACCCCTTCGGGCAGGGGCCGCTGCCCTGGCTGCGCAGTCCGGACGAGTACCTGGCGGGGGTCGAGGCCGCCGTCCCCTGGTACGTCAGCGTGGACGCCCCCGGCCAGGAGCCGCTGGCCGGGCCGCGGCCGAAGCCGCCGGTCGGCACCCCGAAGAACTCCGACGACGTCGACCAGCAGATCAAGGGCTTCGCCTCGGCCGGGGTGATCCGCCCCGGCGGCTCGGTCGACTTCCGGGTCACGGTCAACCCGCCGCGGGAGTTCACCGTGGACGTCTACCGGATCGGCCACTACGGCGGCGACGGCGCCCACCTGGTCACCTCCAGCCCGCTGATCGCCGGACTGGCGCAGGCCGCACCGCTGGTGGTCGGCCGGACGGTCTCGTGCCACCACTGGTGGCAGTCCTGGCGGCTGCAGGTCCCGCCGCACTGGCGGCCCGGCGCGTACGTCGCGGTGCTGACCACCGCGGACAACCGGCACCGCAGCCACATCCCGTTCACCGTACGGGACTTCGCGGACCGGCCGGCCCCCGCGGCCGGCACCGCCGACACCGCCGCCGACCTGCTGCTGATCCTGCCGGACGTGACCTGGCAGGCGTACAACCTGTTCCCGGAGAACGGCAGCACCGGCGCCAGCCTCTACCACGCCTGGGACGGCGCCGGCCGGCTGGTCGGCGAGTCCGAGGCCGCCGTGACCGTCTCCTTCGACCGCCCGCACGCCGGGGCCGGGCTGCCGCTGCACGTCGGCCACGCCTACGACTTCATCCGCTGGGCCGAGCGCTACGGCTACGACCTCTCCTACGCGACCGCCTCCGACCTGCACGCCGGCCTGGTCGACCCGGACCGGCACCGGGCGCTGGTCTTCCCCGGGCACGACGAGTACTGGTCCGAGCCGATGCGCAGGGCCGTCGAACGCGCCCGGGACGGTGGCACCTCGCTGGTCTTCCTGTCCGCCAACACCATGTACTGGCGGGTGGACCTGTCGGCGGGGCCCTCCGGCGAGGCCAACCGGCTGCTCAACTGCCGCAAGCGGCAGCGGGTCCCGGGCGGCGGCCCGGTGGCGGGGGTGCCCGGGGCCGCCAGCGCGCTGTGGCGGGACGCCGGCGAGCCCGAGCAACAGCTGCTCGGCGTCCAGTACGCGGGCAGCGTCCCGGCGCCGGTCCCGATGGTGGCCCGCAACACCACGCACTGGCTCTGGGCGGGCACCGGCCTGGCGGAGGGCGGCGAGCTGCCGGGTCTGGTCGCGGGCGAGGCGGACCGGTACTTCCCCAAGGTGCCGCTGCCCGAGCACACCGAGCGGATCCTGCTCGCCCACTCGCCGTACCGGGACTCCGAGGGACGTCCCGCGCACCAGGAGACCTCGCTCTACCGGGCGCCGAGCGGTGCGTACGTCTTCGCGGCCGGCACCTTCGCCTGGTCGCCCGCGCTGGACCGGCCCGGCCACACCGACGAGCGGATCCAGCGGGCCACCGCCAACCTGCTCGACCACCTCTGCAAGGACGGCTGAGCGCCCGGCGGCCCGGGGCGGACGGGGACGCCGCCGGGCCGCGGGGCGGGCCATGACAGACTCGGGGGCAGTGACCTCCCCTTCGCGGCCTGCCGAAACGCGAACCACCCCTGAGGACTGAGACGACCTTGAGCGGATTTGTCACCAAGCCCGAGCCGGTCCAGGTACCCGGCCTGGTCCACCTGCACACCGGCAAGGTGCGCGACCTCTACCGGGCCGAGTCCGGCGATCTGGTGATGGTGGCCAGCGACCGGACCTCGGCGTTCGACTGGGTGCTGCCCAACGAGATCCCCGACAAGGGCCGGATCCTCACCCAGCTCTCGCTGTGGTGGTTCGAGCGGATCGCCGACATCGTGCCCAACCACGTCATCTCCACCGAGGTCCCGGCCGGCGCCCCCGCCGACTGGAAGGGCCGCACGCTGATCTGCCGCAGCCTGGAGATGGTCCCGGTCGAGTGCGTCGCCCGCGGCTACCTGACCGGCTCCGGCCTGCTGGAGTACCGGGCCGACCGGACGGTCTGCGGCATCGCGCTGCCCGAGGGCCTGGAGGACGGCTCCGAGCTGCCCGCCCCGATCTACACCCCGGCGCTCAAGGCCGAGGTCGGCGAGCACGACGAGAACGTCTCGTACGAGGAGACCGCGCGCCGGATCGGCGCCGAGCTGGCCGCCAACCTGCGTCAGACCACGCTGGCCGTCTACGGCCGGGCCCGGGACATCGCCCGCGAGCGCGGGATCATCCTGGCGGACACCAAGTTCGAGTTCGGGCTGCTGGACGGCGAGCTGGTGATCGGCGACGAGGTGCTCACCCCGGACTCCTCCCGCTTCTGGCCGGCCGACCGGTGGCGGCCGGGGCAGGCCCAGCCCTCCTTCGACAAGCAGATCATCCGCGACTGGCTGGCCTCGCCCGCCTCCGGCTGGGACCGCCACGGCGAGACCCCGCCGCCGGTCCTGCCGGCCGAGGTCGTCGAGCAGGTCAGCGCCAAGTACGCCGAGGCCTACGAGCGCCTCACCGGCACCACCTGGGTCTGACCGGCCCGGCCCCGGGAGCGGCCGGCGGCCACGGCGGCCGACCGCTCCCGCCGCCGCCCGGTCAGATCCAGCCGTGTTCGCGGGCGATCCGGACGGCCGCGTGCCGGTTCTGCGCGCCGAGCTTGGTGGCGGCCGCGGAGAGGTAGTTGCGGACCGTGCCGGGGGACAGCGCGGCCCGTTCGGCGATCTCGGTGATCGAGGTGCCGTGCGCGGCGAGTTCCAGGACGTCGGTCTCCCGCGGGGTCAGCGGACTGTCGCCCGCACTGATCGCGTCCGCGGCCAGCTCCGGGTCGACGTACCGGCCGCCCGCCCGGACGGTGCGGATGATCCCGGCCAGGTCGGCCGCGGAGACCGTCTTCGGCAGGAAACCGCGCACCCCGGCCGCCAGCGCCCGCTTGAGATGGCCGGGCCGCCCGTGCCCGGTGACGATCATCACCCGGCACTCCGGGACCGTCCGCCGCAGTTCGGCGGCCACCTCGATGCCGTCCAGCCCCGGCATCTGCAGGTCCAGCACGGCGACGTCCGGCCGGTGCGCCCTGGCCATGGCGAGCGCCTCGGGGCCGGACGCGGCCTCGGCCACCACGGTCAGGTCGCTCTCCAGACCGAGCAGCAGGGCCAGCGCCCCCCGGATCAGGTGTTCGTCGTCGGCGAGCAGGACACGTACGGGTGCGGTCATCGGGCGGCCACCTCCGGGGCCGACGCGGGGCTGGTGAGCGGAAGCGTCGCGGCGAGCCGGAAGCCGCCCGCGGCCGCCGCCGGGAGCGACAGGCCGCCGCCGTGCGCGGCCAGCCGCTCGCCGAGGCCGGCCAGGCCGGTGCCGGGCTGCCCGGTGTCCTTGCGGCCGGGCGGCACGCCGTCGTTCTCGACCTCCAGCACGGCCAGGCCGCCGGTGGTCCGCAGCCGTACCGTGCAGTGTCCGGCCTCGCTGTGCCGCAGCACGTTGGTGGTGGCCTCGCGGACCACCCAGCCGAGCACCGACTGGGCGACCGCGGGGAGGGCGGCCGGGTCGGGACCGAGGTCGACCGTGCAGTCGACCCCGGCGGCGCGCAGCACCGACCGGGCGCCGGCCACCTCGGCCCGGAGATCGGCGGTGCGGTAGCCGCGGACCACCTCGCGCACCTCGCGCTGGGACTCCTGGGCGATCCGCTGCACCTCGGTCATCTGGTCGGCGGCCTCCGGGCGGCCCCGGCGGGCGAGCTGGACGGCCAGTTCGCTCTTGAGCGCGATGGTGGTGAGGTTGCGGCCGAGCACGTCGTGCAGGTCGCGGGAGAACCGCAGCCGCTCCTCGGCGACCGCCAGCCGGCTCTGCCGTTCGCGGGCGTCGTCGAGTTCCCAGACCACCTTGGCCAGCCAGGCCGAGCAGCGGCAGGTGACGGCGATCAGGGCCATCGAGGCGCCGGTGCCGGCCAGCAGGCCGAGCGTGGTCGCGGGCGCCGTCCCGGACAGCAGCAGAACGGGGGCGGTGAGCAGCAGGGCGCCGGCGCCCGCCAGGGTGGCGGCGCCGCGGTCGGTCAGGGCGATCGACACGGGGGCGAACCAGAGCACCAGGGCCGTGGCGATCAGGGCGGTGTGGGGCGGCGGGGCGCCGTCCGGGGCGGCCGGGCCGAGCAGCAGCACCACCCACGCGCAGCCGACCGTCAGCACGGCGGAGGCCGCCACCCGGCCGGTGGGCCGGGCGGACCGGCCCAGGTAGTGGGCGAGCGCGGGCCGGAACAGGGCCACCGACATCACGGTGCCCGCCAGCGAGGCCGTCAGGGAGGCCGCCAGCACCGGCCGGGGCAGCGCCGAGCCCTCGGGGCTGCCGAGCAGTGCCAGCACGGCCAGCGGCTGGATCAGCGCCATCAGGTAGAGCGACCAGCGGATGTAGATCTCGGTGCGCTGCGGTTTGCCGCAGGCCCGCCAGCGCTGCAGCGGTCGCCGCAGGTCCATGTCGTCCCCTCCCACCCGCACGGTCCGGTCCCACCCGCACAGTCCGGCCCTCTTCCTATCCCGGCGGGCCCGCGCGGGGCCAGCCCCGCCGGTTCGGCCCGGCCCCGGCGGTTCAGCGGCGGGGCTCCCAGCGGAACCGGTGTCGGGCGGCCCACCAGACGGCGGCGGCCCAGCACACGGCCAGGCCCAGCTGCGGGGCGCCCGCGCCCCAGCTGCCGGCGAACCCGGTCGCGGGGGCCGAGCCGTCCGTGCCGAACCAGCCGATCCGCAGCAGCAGGAACGCCGGGGTGGTGGGCAGCGCCCGGCAGAGGCCGGCCAGCTGGTCGGGCATCACCTCCAGCGGGAACATCAGGCCGGAGCCGAACTGGGCGGTCATCAGCACCGGCAGGGTGGTGATGCCCGCGCTCTCCACGGTCCGGGTGTACGCGCTGGACAGGGCCGCCAGCCCGGTCAGCAGGACCACCGAGAGCCCGAGCCCGGCGAGCGCCAGCAGCGGGTTGACCGGCACCGGCAGGTCGAGCAGCGCGGCCCCCGCGACCCCGAGCGCCGCGCACTGGACCAGCGCCAGCAGCACCGACGGCAGCGCGGTGCCGGCCAGGATCTCCAGGTCCCGGGCCTCGCCGGTCCGCAACCGTTTGAGCACCAGCTCGCCGCGGCGGGCCACGTACGCGGCGGTCAGGTTGTAGTAGACGACGAACAGCAGCACGATCCCGGTGACGCCGGTGACCAGCGCGGCGTTCAGGTCCAGTCCCGGGGTGGTGGAGGCCTGCTGCCGCAGCACCTCGCGCACGCCGGCGACCAGCAGGACCGGCAGCCCGAGCGCGGTGAGCAGCGCGGTGCGGTTGCGCAGCAGCAGGGTGGCCTCGGCCCGGCCCAGGGCGAGCAGCCGGCCGGTGGTGGTGGTGCCGGTGGTGGCCGGGGTGGTGTCCGGCGCCTGGACGGTGGTCATCGGGAGTCTCCGATCGGCGGGCGGACGGCGGTCGCCGGGACGCCGCCGGACCAGACGGCATCGGCGGCATCGGCGGGCCCGGCGGCGACGGCCAGGAAGGCCTCCTCCAGCGAGGCGCTGCGGGCGTCCAGCCCGGCCAGGGTGATCCCGTGCCGGGCGGCCCAGCCCAGCAGGGCGGTGAGGACGGTCTGCAGGGCGGACGTGCGGACCGTGATCCGGCGGCCCTCGGCGGTGACCTCGGCGCCGTCCAGCGCGGGCAGCCCGAGCGTCCCGTACGGTCCGCGGCGCTCCGGGAGCTCGAAGGTGATCCGGGCGGGGTGTCCGGCGATCACCTCGGCGACGGTGCCGCCGGTGACGATCCGGCCGTGGTGCATGATCGCCAGCCGGTCGGCCAGCTCCTCGGCCTCCTGGAGATGGTGGGTGGTGAGCAGCACGGTGGTGCCCCGCTCGCGCAGCCCGCGGACCAGCTGCCGCACGGCGGCCCTGGCCTCGGGGTCGAGCCCGCTGCCGGGCTCGTCCAGGAACACCACCTCGGGCCGGCCCAGCAGGGCCACCGCCAGGTCCAGGCGCCGGCGCTCGCCGCCCGAGAGCTGCTTGACCCGCACGTCGCGGCGGTGCCGCAGACCGACCGGGTCCAGGGCCTCGTCGACCGGCCGGGCACCGCTGGTCAGGCCGGCCCAGCTGCGGACGGTCTCGGCGACGGTGAGGTCACCGGGGAACCCGCCCTCCTGCAGCATGATGCCGATCCTCGGGCGCAGTGCGGCCCGTTCCCGGTACGGGTTCAGGCCCAGTACGCGGACCCGGCCGGCGGTCGGTGCCGCCAGGCCCTCCAGCAGTTCCATGGCGGAGGTCTTGCCGGCGCCGTTGGTGCCGAGCAGCGCGAACAGCTCGCCCCGGCGGACGGTGAGGTCCAGGCCGTGCAGGGCGTCGAAGCCGCGTTCGCCGGCCGGTCCGTAGCGGCGGCGGAGCCCGGCCGCCTCGATGACGGGCGCGGGGTGACTGGTGTCGGTCATGCATCCAGCGTTCCGCCGGCCGGGCAGCGCGGGCAGTGCGTCCCGTCACCGGCCGCCGGGGCGGATCCACGGATCGGCGGTGACAAATGTCAGACGGGGGCCCGGCGGCCCCGGGCGGGGAAACGCCGAAGGGCCCCCTCGTCGAGGGGGCCCTTCGTACTGGAGCGGACGACGAGATTCGAACTCGCGACCCTCACCTTGGCAAGGTGATGCTCTACCAACTGAGCCACGTCCGCATGCTGTGAACTTGTCCTGCACGGTACTGCGTACCGGGTACTGCTGCTGTGTCCGGGGACACTGCGAGCGGACGACGAGATTCGAACTCGCGACCCTCACCTTGGCAAGGTGATGCTCTACCAACTGAGCCACGTCCGCACGGCGCCTGGGCGCCGGTCGCCTCTCCGGGTCTTCCCCGTTGCGGCGACGAGAATTACTCTACAACATCGATCGGAGTGCTCGCCCCACCCTTACCTCCGGGGAGGCAGGGTGGGGCGGCGGCCGGTCTCAGTTGGCGTCGGCGAACGCCTCGTAGACGTGCTTCGGGATGCGGCCGCGGGCCGGCAGCTCCATGCCGTTGGACTGGGCCCAGGCGCGGACCGCGGCCGGGTCCGGGGTGAGCGCGGTGCGCCGGAAGGACTTTCCGGTGCGGCTCTGGCGGCGCCCGGCCGCGACGAACGGGGCGAGGGCCTCCCGCAGCTTTTCGGCGTTGTCCGCAGACAGGTCGATCTCGTACGACTTCCCGTCGACGCCGAAGTGGACGGTTTCCGCGGCGGCGCCGCCGTCCAGGTCGTCGGAGAGCGTGACGACTACACGCTGAGCCATGGGTGTCAATCCTCTCGGGCAATTCGGCCGCCGGGTGTCGGAAGTGCCCCGGGTGCCCCGGTGGCCGGTGGAGCGGGCGTACGAGGGCAGGCTCACGGCCATGCCGATACGCCGCACCCGCGGCTGCCGGTCGCCCTATTCTGCACCCAAAGGGGGCTGAATACGAAGGGCTGTGGATTCCTTTTTCCGGAAATTCACGTGATGCTCGCGAGGATGGATACCCGGATGATAGGGGTGGTCGATCTGTCCGGAGTGCGGGTATTCGGGTGTTCTCGGCGAGGGCCGTCGCGGGGCATTAACCGGCCGGAAAACCGGCCGGTACGCGGGGTGCGGAGAGGCCCGGAACCCTTGTCGCGTAAGGGTCGATGGTCTACGCGCGTCGCTATGTCCGGGCCGCAATCACGCCCGAAAGCCCAGGTAGTCTGAAGGTCCCCCCGCCTTCACGCACGACACCACCGGGAGTGCCAGTGGCACGCGTCGTAGTCGACGTCATGCTCAAGCCGGAGATCCTCGACCCCCAGGGACAGGCGGTGCAGCGTGCGCTGCCGCGTCTGGGATTCGACGGGATCGCCGACGTCCGCCAGGGCAAGCGTTTCGAGCTGGAGCTGGAAGGGCCGGTGGACGACGCCGCCCTCGCCCGCATCCGCGAAGCAGCCGAGACCTTCCTCGCCAACACCGTGATCGAGGACTTCACCGTCCGGGTCGAGGAGGAGGGCAAGTGACCACCCGCGTAGGCGTCGTCACTTTCCCCGGCTCGCTCGACGACCGCGATGCCCAGCGCGCGGTGCGCCTGGCCGGCGCCGAGCCGGTCGCCCTGTGGCACCGTGACAAGGATCTCCATCAGGTCGACGCCGTCGTCCTGCCGGGCGGATTCAGCTACGGCGACTATCTACGGTGCGGCGCCATCTCCCGCTTCTCGCCGGTGATGGAGACGGTCATCGAGCAGGCCAGGCTCGGAATGCCGGTCCTCGGTATCTGCAACGGCTTCCAGGTGCTCTGTGAATCCCACCTGCTGCCCGGTGCGCTCACCCGCAACTACTCGCTGCACTTCGCCTGCCGCGACCAGAAGCTGCGGATCGAGAACGCCACCACGGCCTGGACGGGCGATTACTCCCAGGGCCAGGAAATCGTCGTCCCGCTGAAGAACGGCGAGGGCCGCTTCGTCGCGCACGAGCATGTCCTCGACGAGCTGGAGGCCGAAGGCCGGGTGGTCGCCCGTTACCTCGAGGTCAACCCGAACGGTTCGTACCGCGACATCGCCGGTATCACCAACGCCGCCGGCAATGTCGTCGGCCTGATGCCGCACCCCGAGCACGCGGTGGAGCCGCTCACCGGCCCGACCACCGAGGGCCTGGGCTTCTTCACGTCCGTCCTGAAGCAGCTGGTGAACGCCTGATGTCCCTGGATACCGTCAAGAACGCCGAGCAGACCCCGGACTCCGTCCAGCCCTGGGCCGAACTCGGCCTCAAGGAGGACGAGTACGCGCGGATCCGCGAGATCCTCGGCCGCCGCCCCACCGGCGCCGAACTCGCGATGTACTCGGTGATGTGGTCGGAGCACTGCTCGTACAAGAGCTCCAAGGTCCACCTCAAGCAGTTCGGCGAGAAGGCCCCGGCCAGCGACGCGATGCTCGTCGGCATCGGCGAGAACGCCGGTGTGGTCGACGTCGGCCAGGGCTACGCGGTCACCTTCAAGGTCGAGTCGCACAACCACCCGTCGTACATCGAGCCCTACCAGGGCGCGGCCACCGGCATCGGCGGCATCGTCCGCGACATCCTGGCGATGGGCGCCCGCCCGGTCGCCGTGATGGACCCGCTGCGGTTCGGCGCGGCCGACCATCCCGACACCCGGCGCGTGCTGCCCGGGATCGTCGCGGGCATCGGCGGCTACGGCAACTGCCTGGGCCTGCCGAACATCGGCGGCGAGGTCGTCTTCGACTCCTGCTACCAGGGCAACCCGCTGGTCAACGCGCTGTGCGTGGGCGTGATGAAGCACGAGGACATCCACCTCGCGCAGGCCTCCGGCGCCGGCAACAAGGTCATCCTGTACGGCGCCCGCACCGGCGGCGACGGCATCGGCGGCGTCTCGGTGCTGGCCTCGGAGACCTTCGACGCGACCGGCCCGGCCAAGCGCCCGGCCGTCCAGGTCGGCGACCCGTTCCAGGAGAAGCTCCTGATCGAGTGCACCCTGGAGATCTTCGCCGAGAAGCTGGTGCTCGGCATCCAGGACCTCGGCGGCGCCGGACTCTCCTGCGCCACCTCGGAGCTGGCCTCGGCGGGCTCCGGCGGCATGCGGATCGAGCTGGACACCGTGCCGCTGCGCGACAAGACGCTCTCGCCGGAGGAGATCCTCATGAGCGAGTCGCAGGAGCGCATGTGCGCCATCGTCGAGCCCGGCAAGGTCGACCGCTTCCTGGAGATCTGCGAGAAGTGGGACGTCATCGCCACCGTCATCGGTGAGGTGACCGACGGCGAGCGCCTGGAGATCTTCTGGCACGGCGAGCAGGTCGTCGACGTGCCGCCGCGCACCGTCGCCCACGACGGCCCGGTCTACCAGCGCCCGTACGCCCGCCCGAGCTGGCAGGACGCGCTGCAGGCGGACGCCCCGACCGCCGGGCGGCTGCTGCGCCCGGCGACCGGCGAGGCGCTCAAGGAGGCCCTGCTGGCCGTCGCGGGCTCCCCGAACCAGGCCTCCAAGGCGTGGATCACCGACCAGTACGACCGCTACGTGCTCGGCAACACGGTGCTGGCCACCCCCGAGGACTCCGGCATGATCCGGATCGACGAGGAGACCAACCTCGGCGTCTCGGTCGCCACCGACGGCAACGGCCGCTTCACCAAGCTGGACCCGTACACCGGCGCCCAGCTGGCACTGGCCGAGGCGTACCGCAACGTCGCGGCCGGCGGCGCCAAGCCGCTCGCCGTCTCCGACTGCCTCAACTTCGGCTCCCCCGAGGACCCGGACGTGATGTGGCAGTTCGCCGAGGCCACCCGCGGTCTGGCCGACGCCTGCCAGATCCTCGGCACCCCGGTCACCGGCGGCAACGTCTCGCTGTACAACCAGACCGGCGAGACCGCCATCCACCCGACCCCCGTGGTCGCGGTGCTGGGCGTGATCGACGACGTGACCCGGCGCACCCCGATCGGCTTCGCCGAGGAGGGCCAGCTGCTCTACCTGCTCGGCGACACCGCCGACGAGCTGGGCGGCTCCGCCTGGACCGAGGTCGTCCACGGCCACCTGGGCGGCCTGCCGCCCAAGGTCGACCTGGAGCGCGAGCGGCTGCTCGCCGAGATCCTGATCGCGGGCTCCCGCGACGGCATGATCGACGCGGCGCACGACCTCTCCGACGGCGGTCTGGGCCAGGCGCTGGTGGAGAGCTGCCTCAAGGGCGGCAAGGGCGCGCGGATCGTGGTGCCCGCGGAGCTCGACCCGTTCGTGTTCCTGTTCTCCGAGTCGGCCGGCCGGGCCGTGGTGTCCGTGCCGCGCAGCGAGGAGCTCCGGTTCAACGACATGTGCGGCGCCCGCGGCCTGCCGGTCGCCCGGATCGGCGTGGTCGACGGTGATGTCCTGGACGTCCAGGGCCAGTTCACCGTCTCGCTGGCCGAGCTGAAGGACGCGCACACCGGTGTGATCGAGGCCCTGATCAGCTGATCGGACCCCGACGGAGGGCGGCCCGCGCGAGCGGCGGGCCGCCCTCCGCGCGTTCGGGGCCGCTCCCGGGATCCGCGGGGGCCGGGCGTGTCGCCGGTCCGCGCTAGCCTTCCGGACATGGCGAACCGGACCCGTAGCTACGACCCCGCGAAGGTGCGCGCCGCGCTGGCCGCGCAGACCGAGGAACTGCGGGCCGCCGTCCGCGTGCTGTGCGCCGATCCCGCGGCGGAGGAACTGCTGGCCCGGCCGACCCGGCTGGGCGGCTGGCGGGTGCGCGAGCTGCTGGCCCACCTGGCCCTGCAACTCGGCTGGGTGCCACGGCACCTGGACGACCCGCAGCAGGGCCGGGCGCCGCTCGCCCTGACCCAGTGGGTCGCCGGTGTCGCCGCGCTGGCACCGTCCCTCGACGAGGCGGCCCGGGCGCACGCCGCCGCCGACTTCGACGGTTGCCCGGCGAAGGTCGCCGAGGCGTTCGACCGGGAGGCCGACCTGCTGCTGGCCCTGCTGGCGGGCCCGGCCGACGCACTGGCGGGCCGGCGGTTCGAGATCCGGCTCGGCTCGATGACGCTCACCGACATGCTGGTGACCCGGCTGGTGGAGAGCGTGGTGCACGCCGACGACCTGGCCCACGCGCTGGGCATCACCGGCTTCCGGCACGACCGGCAGGCGCTGGCCGCCGTCACCCGACTGCTCGCCGACTCCTTCGCCGCGCAGGTGCCGGGCGGCGCCGTCGAGCTGCGGGTGCCGCCGTACGCGGTGGTGCAGGCCGTCGAGGGCCCCCGGCACACCCGGGGCACCCCGCCGAACGTGGTCGAGGCGGCCCCGCTGGTCTGGATCCGGCTCGCCACCGGCCGGGCGGACTGGGCGGGCGCCGTCGAGGCGGCCGAGGTGACGGCCAGCGGCGAGCGCAGTGACCTGAGCGCCTACCTGCCGGTGCTGGGCTGACCGGCCCGCGGTCGAGGGCGGAGGGCGGTCAGCGGGCGGAGGCGGGGTGCTGGGCCGAGACCTGACGGGCACCGGTCAGTAAGCTCGGGGCGCCGACGGCCGGCCGGATGGCGATGGACCGGCCGCGGGCTCTGAAGGGGGACTTGGCGTGGGTGCAGAGGGTCGGCGGATACCGCCACTGCGGGCGGGCCGCCGCCCGGCCGGCCTGGCGCTGCTGGGCTGGCTCGGCGACGCCCGGGCTCCGCGGCTGTGCCAGGTCGTGGGACCGCCCGGTTCGGGCCGGACCCACCTGCTGTCCTGGCTGGCCGACAGCGGCGCCGGGGTGCACGCCGTGCTGCCCGCCGCCGGGACGGACCCGCGCAGCGCCGCCTGGCTGCTGGGGCGCTTGCTGGAACTGCCCGCCCGTACCCCCGAGGAACTGCTCGCCGCCCTGGCCGAGGACGACCGCCCCACCGTGATCTGCGTCCCGGACCTCGCCCGGGCCTTGGACCCGGACCGGCTGGTGGCCGGGCTGCTGGACCCGCTGCTGCGCTCGCCGCAGGTCAGGCTGGTGGTCGAGGGCGGCGCCGAGGCCGTCGGCGGGTTCACCGAGGTCGCCGACCCGGCCGTGCTCGACCTCGCGCTGGAGCAGTGGACCGACCGGGCCCGGTTCACCGCCTGGTGCGCCACGGCCGGCGCCGACCCGGCCCGGTACCCGAGTCCCGGCGCGGCCCTCGGCGGTCCGCACGGGCCGGCCGGCCCGCCGCCCGGCCCGCACCCCGCCGAGCTGCTCGCCGATCCCCGGCTGCTCGCCCACGAGGACCCGGTGGCGGTCGCCGCCGCGCTGGGCGAGCTGCCGGGCACCCTCCCGGAACTGTGGCGGGCCACCGGGGCGGCACTGGTCGGCGAGCGCGACCCCGCCGTACGGGCCGCGGTGCTGCGGACCCGGCTGATCGGTCTGGACGGGCCGGCGGCCGACCGGCTGGCGGAGCCGGACGCCCCCTGGCACTGCGTGTGGGCGATGTGGCCCAACTCGGCCTTCGGCTGGCCCGGTCCGGTCTCCTCGCTGGCGCTCGGCGCGGGTTCGTACGCCGGCCAGCTGCTGCTCGCCGACCCGGGCGGGACGGTCCGTACCGTGGACGCGGCCTCCGGCCGTCCGCTGGCCCGGGTGCCGGCCCCCGGGCCGGAGCCGCTGCGCGGGCTGACGGTTACCCCCGGCGGCAGCGTGGTGCTGCTGGACGCCCGGGGCCACGGCCTGGTGGTGCCGTCCGCCGCGGAGGCCGACAGCCGCCCGGGTGAGGCACTGGCCGAGCTGCAGGCGCTGGCCGGCGGCGGGCCGAGCGCGGTCGCCGCCGTCCCCGGTCTGCCCGGCGCACTCCCGGCGCTCGGGGACGAGCGGGGCACGCTGCACTGGCGGGACCCGGACGGCCGGGTGTCGGCCGCCGCGCTGCACCAGGGGCCGGTGACCGCGCTGGCCGGTGCCTTCGCGGACGGGCGGCCGGTACTGGTGAGCGGCGGGTTCGACGGTGCGGTGCGGCTGTGGCGGCCCGGTTCCGGGGATCCGGCCGAGGTGCTGGAGCGGCGGGCCAGGGAGGTCGCGGCCGTCGCCGCCGACGCCACGGGGGAGGGGCTGACGGTGGCCGCCGCCTGGGCGGACGGCCTGGTGCGGCTGTGGCGGCCCGGAGCGCCGCCGCTGGACCTGCGGCTGGGCTCGCCGGTGTGGGCGCTGGCGCTCGCGGGGGAGCTGCTGGTGCTCGGGACGGCGGACGGCATCGCCGCGGTACGGGCCGGGGCCGCCGCGCCGTAGCGGCCGTAGCGGGCCGTGGGCCCGGTCTCAGGCCACCTTGGGGCCGCTGAGGTACTTGCCGTCCGCGGAGTACGGCCAGGCGTTGGGGGTGCAGCCGTTCAGGCCGTAGATCTGCTGCATCATCGCGGGCGCGGGCTTGCCCGGGCCGGGGCAGCCCTCGTGGCCGTGGCCTATCCGGTGGCCGACCTCGTGGTTGACGATCAGCGCCCGGTACTCCTCGATCGGGCCCGTGAACTGCGGCGAACCGGTCTCCCAGCGCTTGGAGTTGACCATCACCTGATCGCCGACGTCGCAGTTCACCTCACCCTGGGTGTTCAGGCCCGCGGTGGCGCAGATCCTGTCGGTGGTCCCCGGTGAAGCAATCTTGATGGTGAAGTCGTACGCACCGTCGGCGACCAGCTGGAAGCCGGTGCGCCCGTCCGTGGTCCAGCCGCGCTTGTCGGCCAGGATGGCCTGCACCTCGCCGGCGGCGGCCTGCGGGTCGATGCCGATCCCGTTCTCCACCTCGACCCGGTAGCGCCGGATCTTGCCCTTGCCGACGGCCGGGCCGTTGGCCGCGGCGGTCACGAAGGTGCCGGTCGGGGTCCCGGCGGGCGCGGGGGCCGGGGCCGGCGGCGGGGTGCTGGCCGGCTGCACGGGCGCGGCCGCGGACGGCGACTGCTCCCCGCTCTCGCTCGGCACCGCCCGGGCCTGCCGGCTCGGCCCGCTGCTGCCCGGCGTGCCCTGCGGCAGTCCGAGGGCCACCACCGTGCCGCCCAGCACCGCCAGTGAACCCGCCAGCGCGATGCCCATCCCGAGCCGGCGGCGCTTCGGCCTGGCGCGCCTGCGCCCACGGGCCGGGGCACGCCTGGAGGAGCGGGAGTCGGGCACTACGGGCCCTCTCTCTTCGACGACGGGACGTGATGACCGGTCAACTGCGGTGCGACGAGGGCCATCCGGGTCAGCCTCGCACGGCGTGCCGACTTTGTCTACATACTCGGTATGCACGCCGAGGGTCCCGACCCTCCGTGCGTCCTCGACACTTCCTCGACGCGCCGGCGCCGCCACCGGTTCCCGCCCGCCCCCGGCCGACGGCGATGCCCGGGGCGCGGGCCCCGGGCATCGGCGGTTCGGATCGGGGGACCGGCTCAGCCCAGCGTGTCGGCGGCGGTCGGCGAGGAGTCGCGCAGGAACTGCGTGCAGCGCTCGTACTCGTCCTTCTCCTCGATCGCGCCGGCCGCCCGGGCGAGGGCGTGCAGCGCGCGCAGGAAGCCGCGGTTCGGCTCGTGCTCCCACGGCACCGGGCCGTGGCCCTTCCAACCGGACCGGCGCAGCGCGTCCAGGCCGCGGTGGTAGCCGGTGCGGGCGTAGGCGTACGACTCGATGGTCCGGCCGGCCACGAAGGCGTCGTCGGCCAGCTGCGCCCAGGCGAGCGAGGAGGTCGGGAACTTGGCCGCGACCTCGGCGGGTGTGGCACCCGAGGCCAGCAGCTCCAGCGGGCCGGTCTCGGCCGGCAGGTGGGTCGGCGGCGGTCCGCCGAGCAGGTTCTCGTGAATGCTCATGGGGCCCAGTCAACCACTGACCGGGTGGGGAACGAAGACGCCGGTGCCCCCGCGCGGCGGACCGTACGGGGGCACCGGCGGCAGGTGCTACTTGATGCGGTTGCCCGCCGAGCGCAGCTGCTGGGCCGCCTCCAGCACGCGCGCGGCCATGCCGGCCTCGGCCAGCTTGCCCCAGGTGCGGGGGTCGTAGGTGTTCTTCTTGCCGACCTCGCCGTCGACCTTCAGCACGCCGTCGTAGTTGCGGAACATGTGGTCCACGACCGGGCGGGTGAAGGCGTACTGGGTGTCGGTGTCGAGGTTCATCTTCACGACGCCGTTCTCCAGCGCGGTGGCGATCTCCTGGGCGGTCGAGCCCGAGCCGCCGTGGAAGACGAAGTCGAACGGGTCGGTCTTGCCGTACTGCTTGCCGATCGCGTCCTGCAGCTCGCGCAGCAGCTCCGGCTTCAGCACGACGTTGCCCGGCTTGTAGACGCCGTGCACGTTGCCGAACGAGGCGGCCAGCAGGTAGCGGCCCCGCTCGCCCAGGCCGAGCGCCTCGGCGGTGCGGACGGCGTCGTTGACGGTGGTGTACAGCTCGTCGTTGATCTCGTGCGAGACACCGTCCTCCTCGCCGCCGGTCGGGGTGATCTCGACCTCGAGGATGATCTTGGCGGCGACGGCCTGGGCCAGCAGCTCCTCGCCGATGGCCAGGTTGTCGGCCAGCGTCTCGGCGGAGCCGTCCCACATGTGCGACTGGAACAGCGGGTTCAGGCCCTTGGCCACGCGCTCGGCGGAGATCGCCAGCAGCGGGCGGACGTAGCCGTCCAGCTTGTCCTTCGGGCAGTGGTCGGTGTGCAGCGCGACGGTGACGTCGTACTTGGCGGCCACGATGTGCGCGAACTCGGCGAGCGCGACGGCGCCGGTCACCATGTCCTTGTTGTGCTGGCCGCCCAGGAACTCCGCGCCACCCGTGGAGATCTGGATGATGCCGTCGCTCTCGGCCTCGGCGAAGCCGCGCAGCGCGGCGTGCAGCGTCTGCGAGGAGGTGACGTTGATGGCCGGGTAGGCGAACTTGCCCGCCTTGGCCCGGTCGAGCATCTCGTTGTAGACCTCGGGAGTTGCGATGGGCATGCGAATCCGCTCCTGTCGGTGTGGGGCGATCGGACGACGCTGTCCGATGCTCAGTACGCCAGTGGTACGACGTTGTGGCACCGGGCCGACGCGACTCAAGGCGGTGCGGCTTGGTGGTACCAGGATCGACGGGTCCGACGCGGCACGGGGAGAGGGTGGTCCACGACCGCGGGGCGGACACCGCTGTCATCTTCCCAGACTCCGCCCCCGGGACACCCGGCGGCCCGCCACTTGGGACGGACGGTGTACGGGGGACCGAAGGGGCCCCGGAGGCCGCCGTAAGGGCCCCGGTAATCCGGGGGCGCTATCCTGCGCGCGTGGACACCTACAACCAGCTCGCCGTCAACGTGCTCGACGCGAAGTCGCTGATCTCCTCCCTGGGCGCGATCGGCCTGCTCGCGATCATCTTCGCCGAGACCGGCCTGCTGATCGGGTTCTTCCTGCCCGGTGACTCGCTGCTGATCCTGGCCGGCGTGGCCGCCTCGAGCGCGGCCTCCTCGGTCCTCGGCGAGGGCGCCCGGCTGCCGATCGCGCTGCTCCTGATCGGCGCGCCGATCTGCGCCGTGGCCGGCGCGCAGCTCGGGCACCTGTTCGGCGCCAAGGTCGGCCCACGCCTGTTCGACAAGCCCGATTCGAAGATCTTCCGACGCGAGTTCGTGGTGAAGGCCGAGGAGTACTTCGACAAGTTCGGCCCCGCCAAGGCCGTCGTCCTGGCCCGCTTCATCCCGGTCGTCCGCACCTTCCTCAACCCGGTCGCCGGCACCCTGGAGATGCCCGCCCGGACGTTCTTCGTCTGGAACGTGGTCGGCGGCGTGCTGTGGACCGAGTCGATGCTGCTGATCGGATACTTCACCGGCGACTCGCTCGCCCCCGTGATCGACAAGTACCTGATCCCCGCGATGGCGCTGATCATCCTGATCTCGGTCTCGCCGGTCATCGTCGAGGTGCTCCGCGAGCGCAGGAAGAAGAAGGCCGCCGGGGTCGAGGCCGAGGAGCAGCACCCGGTGGCGGGCGGCCGCCACCGCCGGGGCTGACCACCCCCATGGACACCCGGAACGGCCGGTGCCCGCACTGTTTCACGTGAAACAGTGCGGGAACCGGCCGTTCGTCCGCGGCCCGCTCGCGCGGCCGCCGACCCGGATCAGCCCAGGTCGAGGTCGTCCAGGGTGTACGCCGTGACGTACGGCAGACTGGCCTTCTCGATCGCCGGCGCCGCACCGCGCTCCACGATCACCGCGACACCCACCACCTCGGCGCCCGCCTCGCGCAGCGCCTCGACCGCCGTCAGCACCGAACCACCGGTGGTGGAGGTGTCCTCGACCGCCAGCACCCGGCGGCCCTTCACGTCCGGACCCTCGATCCGCCGCTGCAGACCGTGCGCCTTGCCCGCCTTGCGGACCACGAACGCGTCCAGCTTGCGGCCGCGCGCGGCGGCGGCGTGCAGCATCGCGGCCGCCACCGGGTCGGCACCCAGCGTCAGACCGCCCACCGCGTCGTACTCCAGCTCCGCGGTCGCGTCCAGCATGACCTTGCCGACCAGCGGCGCCGCCTCGGCGTCCAGCGTGATGCGGCGCAGGTCGACGTAGTAGTCGGCCTCCAGCCCGGAGGAGAGGGTGACCTTGCCGTGCACGACGGCCTTGTCCTTGATCTGCGCCAGCAGGGCGTCGCGGTCGTTGCTGCGGTCGATGCTCATGAGCAGCCAGTCTAGGCCGTGCCCCGCCGCGGGCTAACGCCGACGCAGCGCCCGGACCAGCACCACCGCGCCGCCGAGCAGCGCCACCCCGCCGCCGATCACCCACGGGATCGCACTGCGCTCGCCGGCCGAACCGGACAGCAGGGTCGGTTCCACCCCGCCCCAGCGCGACGCCGCCCGGGCCCGCGCACTGTGGGCCGGCGCCGCCGGGGCGTACCGGCCGCGCGGCGGCGCGTGGTCGACCTCCTCCGCCGACCGCCCGACGATGCTGCGCCGCACCGGACCCGCCAGCACCGGCTCCGGCTCGTACGGCTGCCCGGGGCCGGGGCCCGTCGGCGGCTCGGCGTCGGAGAACGAGATCAGGTCGGAGAGGTCGTCGTCCAGGTCGCGCTCGGCGGCGTGGTCCTCCAGGTAGACCACGGTGGCCGTGGGCTCCTGCAGCTCCTCGTCCCCGTCACCGGCCGGCGCCGGCGGCTCGGCCAGCAGAGCGGCGAACGCCGCCGCGCTCCGCTGCAGCAGCCGGCGGCCGGTGGCGTCGCGGACCCCCGGGTGGATGTCGGCCAGCCGGCCGCCCTGGATCTCCACCGAGCCGGACAGCCGCACCAGCGTCCCGCCGGGTGCCTCGTGCACCGAGATCCGGACCCTCGCCGTCAGCAGGCCCTCGCCGCGTACCTCCTCGGCCGACAGCAGCGCCCGGAAGACCGGCCCGGTGTCCTCCTCGGCCCCGGGCGGCTCCTCGTCGGGGTGGTAACCCTCGGGCCGCTCGCTGGTCCCGCAGTACCCGCCGTAGGTGATCGTGGAGCCGCCGATCCGCAGCCTCAGCCGGGCCGACAGCTCGTACTCCGAGGACTCCTCCGGCACGATCGTCAGGCCGGGGACGCACCCGGCCACGGACGCCTGGTCGGCCAGCGCCCGCCGGACGGCCTCGACGGGCTGTGGGACGACGAACTCATGCTCCATGCTGCGAGCCTACCGACCTCACCGGCCGCTGCGGAGAGTTGCGTCGAGGTTGGACCGGCCGGGCGATCCCGCAGTACACGTACGGACCCGTCCCCGTGCCGGTCCCTGTGCCGGTCCCCGCCGTGCCGGGTGGCCGGCCGGTCAGCCCAGCAGGTGGTGCGGGCCCGGCCCGCGCGCCGGGCGGCGGGCCGCCAGGGCGTCCGCGGCGGCCCGCAGGCCCGCCGTGGTCAGCGACCGCGGCGCCGGGCCGTCCGCCGCCAGGGTCAGCACCGGCTCGGTCCGCCCGGCCAGCACGAAGGCGGCCGGCGGCGGCCGGCGCCCGCCGCGGCAGCCGCCGTCGGACCCGCCGCCCGGTGCTCCGCCGCCCCGGTACGGCACGGTCGCCAGGCCGGCCGCCCGGAGCGCGGCCTCCGCGGACCACAGATCGGCCTCCCGCCCGCCGGTGCGGACCGCGATCCGGCCCCCGGGGGCCAGCCGTCGCAGCGCCAGGCCGAAGAACTCCAGCGAGCTGTACCGGCCGTCCGGCCCCTGCTCGGCCAGGTCGGAGACGATCACGTCGAACGGCTCCGGCCCGCCGCGCAGCCAGTTCAGCGGCTCGGCGTTGACCAGCCGCACCCGCGGGTCGTCCAGCGCGTGTTCGTTCAGCGCGGAGAGCGCCGGATCGTGCCGGGCCAGCTCGGTCAGCACCGGGTCGCGCTCGACCACCAGCACCGAGCGCACCGACGGGTGCCGCAGCACCTCGCGCAGCGCCAGCCCGTCGCCGCCGAGCAGCAGGACCCGGGCGTTCGGCCCGGCCCCGAGCGCGGGGTGCACCAGCGCCTCGTGGTCCCGGTACTCCTCCGGTCCGCAGACCACCGGCCGGCCGTCCAGAAACAGCTCCAGCGGGGTGGAGCCGGCCGGGGCCGGGCGCTGCTCCGGCACCCGTTCGCCGGAAGGCCGGAGCTGGCCGGTCAGCACGATCTCCTGGTAGCGGCTCTGGGTGGCCAGGCGCACCTGGGCGCCGTACAGGGCCTGCCGGGCGGCCCGTTCGATCGCGCCGGTGCAGGCGGCGGCCGCCGCGAGGACCGCCAGGACCAGGCCGCAGCCGGTCCACAGCAGGACCCGGGTACGGCGCGAGGGCTCGTCCCGGAACAGCCAGAGCACCACGGCGGCGCCCGCCACCGCGTTGACCGCGCCGGTCACCAGGGCGCCGGTGGCCTGGCCGAACGCGGGCAGCAGCAGGAACGGGAAGGTCAGCCCGCCGACCAGGGCGCCGACGTAGTCGGCGGCGAACAGGTCGGCGGCGGCCCGGCCGGCCTCCTCCCGGCGGATCCGCTGGATCAGCGTCATCAGCAGCGGGATCTCGGCGCCGATCAGCACACCGATCGCCAGGGTGGTGCCGACCAGGCCGGCGGTGGTGGCCCGGTAGCGGTCCAGCCAGGCCCAGCAGGAGTAGAGCGCCAGCACCGAGAGCCCGCCGACCAGCGCCAGCGCGCACTCGACCAGGGCGAAGGAGGTCGCCGGGCGGTAGGTGAGCCGCTTGGCGAGGATCGAGCCGATGCCCATCGCGAACACCATCACCGAGAGCACCACCGACGTCTGGGCCACCGAGTCGCCCAGCAGGTAGCCGCCCAGCGCGACCAGTTCGAGTTCGTAGACCAGCCCGCAGGCCGCGCAGACGAAGGCGGCCAGCAGGACTATCGGCCGGGCCGACCGCGGGCGCGGTCGCGGGCCGGTCCGTGCGCGGATCGCCCGGGCACCCGGCCCCCCGGCCGGGGCGGTGTCCTGCGGGGCGTCGAGGTCCGGCTCGGCGGGTTTCCCGGTCGAATGGCTGATCATGAACAAACGCTAGGCGAGAACCGACACCGTTAGCTGCACCCATTCGGGGGATGGTTCGGACACTTGGTTGACGAATCGGTCGGCTGTGCCAATCACTGGCTCGTTGGGCGGTGTTCGGGCCGGCGGGAGTCCCGGAGGCCGCTGCGGTGCCCCGCCGGCCGGGCCGCCGTCAGCGCACCACCAGGGAGGACCGGGTGCACACCAGCCGCCCCTCCTGCGGGTAGGCGTGCCAGGTGCGCCAGAGCACCCGGCGCTCCTCGCTGTGCGCGACCAGGGCGGTGAACGCGCTCGGGTCGCCGGGGAACACCCCGGCCAGCGCGTGCGGATGGCCCTCGACCAGGGCCAGCAGCTCCTGCGCGCGGGCGGCGAACACGTGCGGCGGCAGCTCCTCGATCCGCGCCGCGAACTCGTACTCCCAGCCGGCGACCCGCTCGGCCACCCGGGCCGGCAGCGGGGTGCGCCGGCCGGGCAGGCAGGCGACCGTCTCCAGGCACTCGCCGGGGCCCGCGGCCAGGATCACCTGGTGCGAGGCGCCGAGCAGGCGCAGCTGCAGGGTGCCGCAGGCGCGGCCCTCGGCGGGGCCCTCCAGGTGATCGAGGGTCAGATCCCGGACGGCCAGGGCTGGCAGCGGTTCGCCGCCCAGGCACCAGGCGAGGTCGCCGGCGCGGGTGTCCGTGTAGGAGGTCTGCAGTGTGGTGAGCATGCTGGGGCTCCGCGTTTCAGCTCCGTGCGCGCCGGCCGAGCGGCACCGGGCCCGGGCGGTGGCGGGGGCGGTTCGGTGCTGTGCGGTCCAGGACGCGGCCGACCGTGGAAGGAAGGATTCCGGCTGGAGATTCAGCAGCAGAGAAGCACGAATTCTCCGGGTCCGTCAGGGATTTACCCATCTTTGCCAAGCATTCACCGTTCTGGGCGCAGCCTCGGCCGGGCCCTGATCACTCCTAGGGCTGACTCTGTTCTCCGTGCGCCCCATACCTACGCGCGTGCGCCGCGTGCGCCGGTCGTGCGCCCCGCGCGCCGTGGCGTGGAGGTGGGCGAAAGGGTGGCGCGCGTTTCTCCGGGGCCCCCGCGCCGACCAGGGCGGATGGAGGGGATGACGAGTCTTGTACCCGGCCACCTGGAAATAAACGACGGTCAGGTCTTCCTACGAAGAAGCCGGAGGTCCGGTTCGGCGGGACGGCCCCGAACGGCGGGTCCGTCCGGCGACGGGTGCGCTCCGCCAACCGGGTGGCGGACGGCCGACCGGGCGGACGGCCGACCGGGCCGCCCGGCCCGGTCCAACTGCACCCGGACCGCGGGCACTTGCCCGATCCCCCGCGCCCGTGCGGGAGCGCCCGTGCCCGTCCGGGAGCGCCCGCGCGGGTCAGAGCCGGCTGAGCCGGGCGACCGCCTCCTCGAGGACGTCGTCCCGCTTGCAGAAGGTGAACCGCACCAGGCTCCGGCCGGCCTCGGTGTCGTCGTAGAAGACCACGTTGGGGATGGCGACCACGCCGCAGCGTCCGGGCAGGGCGCGGCAGAACTCCAGGCCGTCCTTCTCACCGAGCGGGGTGATGTCGGTGGTGATGAAGTACGTGCCCTCGGGGCGGAAGACGGTGAAGCCCGCGGCCGACAGGCCGTCGCAGAGCAGGTCGCGCTTGCGCCGCAGGTCGGCGCGGAAGGAGTCGAAGTACGCGTCGGGCAGGCGCAGCGCCTCGGCGACGGCGTACTGGAAGGGGCCGGCGCTGACGTACGTCAGGTACTGCTTGGCCGTCCGGACGGCGGAGACCAGCGCCGGGACGGCGGTCACCCAGCCGACCTTCCAGCCGGTGAAGGAGAAGGTCTTGCCGGCCGAGGAGATGGTGACGGTGCGCTCGCGCATCCCGGGCAGGGCGGCGATCGGGTGGTGGGCGCCGCTGAACACCAGGTGCTCGTAGACCTCGTCGGTGACCACCAGCAGGTCCCGCTCGACGGCGAGTTCGGCGATGGCGCGCAGCTCGTCGGGGTGCAGGACGGTGCCGGTCGGATTGTGCGGGGTGTTGAGCAGCAGCAGCCGGGTGCGCGGGGTGACGAGCGCGCGCAGCTCGTCCAGGTCGGGCCGGAAGGACGGGGCCCGCAGGGTGAGCGGCACGCGCACCGCGCCGGCCATCGCGATGCAGGCGGCGTAGGAGTCGTAGAACGGCTCGAGGGCGATCACCTCGTCGCCGGGCTCCAGCAGGGCGAGCAGGGTGGCGGCGATCGCCTCGGTGGCGCCGGCGGTGACCAGCACCTCGGTGTCGGGGTCGTACGTGAGGCCGTGGAAGCGCTGCTGGTGCTCGGCGACGGCCTGCCGCAGCTCCGGGATGCCGGGGCCGGGCGGGTACTGGTTGCCGTGGCCGGTGAGCACGGCGCGGGCGGCGGCCTCGGCGATCTCGCGCGGGCCGTCGGTGTCGGGGAAGCCCTGGCCGAGGTTGATCGAACCGGTCGCGGTGGCCAGCGCCGACATCTCCGCGAAGATCGTCGTGCCGAGTCCTGCCAACCGTCGGTTCAGCAGCGGCCGCTCGCTCATACCGGGCTCCTCACGCCTCGTCGTTGTCGCCCATCCTGGGCGCCCCGCCCGGCCGGGGGCAAGCACCCCCTGCCCCGCGGCCGGGCCCGGACGCGACGACGGGCCCGTCCCCTGCCGGGGAGGGCCCGTCGTCGCGGTGGACTCAGTCCTCGTCGGAGGAGGCGTCGTCCTCGCCGCCCTCCTCGATCTCCTTCTGGAGGCCGAGGCGCTCGACGATCCACTGCTCGAACCCGACCGAGGCCTGGGTCCAGTTGGCGGTGGTGGTGACGAAGTAGTCCAGGTTGACGCCGGTGCCGACGATCATCTGGGACTCGCCGATCAGGCGGACCACGCCGTCCTCGTGGGTGTGGGTGTACACCTTGGGCCAGAGGGTCTCGCGGTTCCACTCGTCGATCAGGTCGAGGATCTCGGCCTTCTGCTCCAGCGGGTACGAGCGGTCGTAGAACGCGCGGACCGCGAACAGCTCCTTCTGCTCACCGCGGAACATGTAGTAGACGCGGAAGCCCTCCCACGGCGCGGTGAGGTCACCCTCCTCGTCCACCACGTGCTTGAGCTGCATCTGGTCGAGGAGCTGGGTCACCAGCGCCTGGTCCGGGACGACCACCGGCGGCGGACCGGCCGGACCCCCCTGGCCGCCACCCTGCGGGGGCTGGGGCGCGCCGAACGACGGGATCGAGGACGGGTCAATGCTCACGGGGGGTCCCTTCAGGGGGTGCACGAGGGTGGCTGTCGACGTGGGGCCGCCCTGCTTACCTCTCCATCCTGCCTCATCGGTGGCCTGCGGCACAGGGAACGCCGGGCATCGTGATCACGTCGGACGCCCGTACCGCGGGCCGGTGCGCCGGGGCCGGAGGGGGTCAGGTCGCCTGGTGCGTCTCCAGCCACTGCACGGTGCCCCGGGCGCCGTGGTCGAAGTACTCGCCGGTCTGCCAGTGCCAGGCGTACAGGTGGCGGGTCCACGGCTCGACGGAGTAGCCGTAGGTGAGGTCGTTGTTGCCCGCGCCCACGTCGCGCACGTTGTAGATCGCGGTGTCGGTGTAGCCCAGGTTGGCGAAGCACACCTCGCCCTCGTTCCAGACGGTGACGAAGTCGGTGCGGCCCGCGCAGTTCACCCGGTTGATCGCGGCGGCGTCGGCGGCCGGCAGGGCCAGGGTGAGGGCGGCGGCGCCGGCGAGGGCGAGCGCGGCGCGCCGGTGGGTGCGTCCCATCAGGGCTTCCCCTTCTTGGTTCCCCGAGGGCGGGGACCGGAGATCGGTGGCCGGGACGTGCCGGCCGGGAGGTCTCATGCTGAGCGGCCCGGCGAAGTCGCAACCAGGAAGTTCACCGGCGCCTGTCCGGCGGAACTGCCGGTGCGCGCGGGGAAACCCGAAAGCCCGGTGACTCTCGTCACCGGGCTTTGCCGGTACGGGTGTTGCGTGTGGGGAGCATGACAGTTAGCGTCCGACCCGAAGCGCCGAAGGCGGTACCCGGGCGCCGCCGGCGCGGGACGGAGCATCGGTAGCACGCCACCTTGGGGGGAGACGTGTCACAGGACCGCATACCGGACGGCCCGCGGCTGGGCGAGCGGCTTCGGCGCCTCAGGCTCGACCGCGGGATGACCCAGGAGGACCTCGGCGCCGCCACCAGCATCAGCGTGCGCACCATCAGCGACCTCGAACGCGGGGTGAGCTGCCCGAGGATCTCCACCATCCGGCTGCTCGCCCAGGCGCTGCGGCTCACCGAGGACCAGCGCCAGGAGTTCAACCGGCTGGCCCGGATCCAGCGCGACCGGACCGCCCGCCGCCCCTACCCCTACCCCGTACCCGGCCCCCGGACGGAGGCGTACGCGTGAGGCCCGCCGTCCGCCCCGCCCGCGCCGCCCTGGCTGTCCCGGCCGCCCTGCTGCTCGCGGCCTGCGCGGGCGGACCGGGCGGCCACGACGCCGCGCGACCCGCCCTGACCCCGCCGCCGATCGGCGCCTCCCCGGCTCCGCCCGCCAGCGGCCGGGCCGGGATGACCGGTCTGCCGCTGGCCGCCTACAGCGCCGACGACCGGCAGGGGGCCCGGCACTTCCAGGCCGTCCAGATCCTCACCATGCGCTGCCTGCGCGAGGGCGGCTTCACCTCTGTCGCCCGGCAGACCGTTTTCGGCGACCCCGCCGCGGAACCGCCGGACGACGACGCGGGCGCCTACCCCGCCGGCCCCTTCGGCTACCTCGGCGCCGAGGTGGCCGCCGCGCAGGGCTTCCACAGCAGGCCGCGGCCGGCCCCGGCCGCCGGCGGCCCGGAGCAGCACGGCACCGAGGCCGAACGGGCGGCCGCCGAGGAGTGCTCCAAGAAGAGCGTCCAGCAGCTCGGCGTGCCCGCCACCGCCGGCACCCGGCTGCTCGGCGAGCTCTACGACGCCTCGATGCGGGCCGCCGCCGCCGACGCCAGGGTGGCCGCCGCCACCGCCGCCTGGCGCGCGTGCATGGGCCGGGCGGGCTTCCCGGTCACCGATCCGCAGGCGCTGGTCACCCGCTACCAGGCCGTCCCGCCCGGCGGCCCGGACGAGCTCCCCACCGCTCGCGCCGACGCGGAGTGCACCGCGGGCAGCAACCTCGCAGGGATCTACTTCGCCGTCCTCACCGGCTACCAGCGGCAGCAGGTCGAGCAGCACGGCGCCGAGCTGGAGAGCGTGAAGCAGTCGGTCCGCGCCGAGGCCCGGAAGGTCGCCGACGTGATCGCGGCCGACGGCCGGTAGGTCGCCCCACCGGCCGCCGGCCGCCCGCCGCCGCTGCCGGACGTCACTTCACCGGCGAAGGGCCGGGCTCGACCGTCAGCCGGTCGCCCTCCTGGTCCAGGTCGACCACCACGGTGTCACCGTCGTGCACCTGCCCGGACAGGATCGCCTTCGCCAGCCGGTCGCCGATCGCGGACTGCACCAGCCGCCGCAGCGGGCGGGCGCCGTACGCCGGGTCGTACCCGGTGAGCGCCAGCCACTCGCGGGCCGCCCCGGTGACCTCCAGGGTGAGCCGGCGGTCCCGCAGCCGCTGGGACAGCCGGGCCACCTGCAGATCGACGATCCGGCTCAGCTCGGCGGTGCCCAGCGGCTCGAAGACCACGATGTCGTCCAGCCGGTTCAGGAACTCCGGCTTGAACGCCGCCCGGACGGTCTCCAGCACCAGCTCCTTCTTCCGCTCCTGCGGCGTCCCGGCATCCACCAGGTACTGGCTGCCCAGGTTGGAGGTGAGGATCAGGATGGCGTTGCGGAAGTCCACCGTCCGGCCCTGGCCGTCGGTGAGCCGGCCGTCGTCCAGCACCTGGAGCAGCACGTCGAAGACCTCCGGGTGGGCCTTCTCCACCTCGTCCAGCAGCACCACGCTGTACGGGCGCCGCCGCACGGCCTCGGTGAGCTGGCCGCCCTCCTCGTACCCGACGTAGCCGGGCGGGGCGCCGACCAGCCGGGAGACCGAGTGCTTCTCGCCGTACTCGCTCATGTCGATCCGGACCATCGCCCGCTCGTCGTCGAACAGGAAGTCCGCCAGCGCCTTCGCGAGCTCGGTCTTGCCGACCCCGGTCGGGCCGAGGAACAGGAAGGAACCGGTCGGCCGGTCCGGGTCGGCGATGCCCGAACGGGTGCGCCGCACCGCGTCCGAGACCGCCTGCACCGCCTCGCGCTGGCCGATCAGCCGCCGTCCCAGCTCCTCCTCCATCCGCAGCAGCTTGGCGCTCTCGCCCTCCAGCAGCCGCCCGGCCGGGATGCCGGTCCAGGACGCGACCACGTCCGCGACGTCGTCCGGGCCGACCTGCTCCTTGACCATGGTGGCGCTCGCGCCGTCCGCCGCCCGGTCCTGCGCCTCGGTCAGCTCCTGCTCGGCGGAGGGGATCTCGGCGTACATCAGCTTGGACGCCCGCTCGAAGTCACCGTCCCGCTGGGCCCGCTCCAGGGCACCGTGCAGGTCGTCGAGGCGCTCCTTGAGCGCACCGACCCGGTTGAGCGACTTCTTCTCCTGCTCCCAGCGGGCACCCAGGGTGCTCAGGTGCTCCTGCTTGTCCGCGAGATCGCGCCGCAGCCGCGCCAGCCGGTCGACCGAGGCCGGGTCCGACTCCTTCTCCAGGGCCAGCTCCTCCATCCGCAGCCGGTCGACCGAGCGCTGCAGCTCGTCGATCTCGACCGGCGAGGAGTCGATCTCCATCCGCAGCCGCGAGGCCGACTCGTCGACCAGGTCGATCGCCTTGTCGGGCAGGAAGCGCGAGGTGATGTACCGGTTGGACAGGGTGGCCGCGGCGACCAGCGCCGCGTCCGAGATCTCCACCTTGTGGTGCGCCTCGTAACGGCTTTTGAGACCGCGCAGGATCGCGATGGTGTCCTCGACGCTCGGCTCGCCCACCAGCACCTGCTGGAAGCGGCGCTCCAGCGCCGGGTCCTTCTCGATCCGCTCGCGGTACTCGTCCAGCGTGGTGGCGCCGACCATCCGCAGCTCGCCGCGGGCCAGCATCGGCTTGAGCATGTTGCCCGCGTCCATCGCCGAGTCACCGCCGGCGCCCGCGCCGACCATGGTGTGCAGCTCGTCGATGAACGTCACCACCTGGCCGTCGCTGGCCTTGATGTCGTTCAGGACCGCCTTCAGCCGCTCCTCGAACTCACCCCGGTACTTGGCGCCGGCCACCATGGCGCTCAGGTCCAGCGCGACCAGCCGCTTGCCGCGCAGCGACTCCGGCACGTCACCGGCCACGATCCGCTGCGCCAGGCCCTCGACGACGGCGGTCTTGCCGACGCCCGGGTCACCGATCAGCACCGGGTTGTTCTTGGTCCGGCGGGAGAGCACCTGGACCACCCGGCGGATCTCCTGGTCCCGGCCGATCACCGGGTCGAGCTTGCCGTCCCGGGCCGCCTGGGTCAGGTCGGTGCCGTACTTCTCCAGCGCCTTGTAGGTGCCCTCCGGGTCGGCGGAGGTCACCCGGGCGCTGCCCCGGACCTCCTTGAACGCGGCCAGCAGCGCCTTGGCGGTGGCGCCGTGCTGCTTCAGCAGGTCCGCCACCGTGCCGCCCTCGGCGGCGAGGCCCACCAGCAGGTGCTCGGTGGACAGGTACTGGTCGTCCAGGTCGGCGGCGCGCCGGCCGGCCTCCTCCAGCACGGCCATGGTGTCGCGGGCCAGCTGCGGCGCGGCCACGGTCGAACCCTGCGCGCTGGGCAGCTCGGCGAGCCTGCGCCGGGCGCCGGCCAGCACCGCGGGGACGTCGGCCCCGACCGCCTCCAGCAGCGGCCGGGCGAGGCCCTCGGGCTGCTCCAGCAGCGCCAGCAGGATGTGCACCGGCCTGACGTCCGGGTTACCTGCGGCGCCGGCCTGCCGGATCGCGGCGGACAGGGCGTCCTGCGTCCTGCTGGTGAACTTGCTGGCATCCACTGCTGTCGTGCCCCTCTCTGTGGCGTACGGGCCCGCCGGCGCAGCCGCACCCGAGGCCCTTGTCATCTGCTACATACAGCATGCACTAAGTTGAGTCTATTCCGCTCAACTTTCGGATGAACTCTTTCGCCGGACCGGACCGGACGGGACGGAACGGTCGCGGGGCAGCTTCCTGGTCAGCCCGAGCAGCTCCCTGGCCGGGCCGGCCGGGCGCTGGCCCGCGGGCCAGACCGCCCGCAGCGGCCGGTGCAGGTCGATCCCGGACAGCGGCACCTCGACCAGCCGCCGGGTGGCCAGCTCCTCCATCACCGCCAGCTCGCTCAGGCACACCGGGCCGGCCCCGGTCATCGCCGCCGCCTTGAGCGCGGTCGAGGAGGCCAGCTCCAGCCGCGGCGCCGAGCCGCCGCCGAACGGGGCGAGGGCCTGGTCCAGCACCTCCCGGGTGCCCGAGCCGGGCTCGCGCAGCACCAGCGCGGTCGCCGCCAGCTCCGCCCCGGTGAGCGGCGCGCGCCGCCGCGCCCACGGGTGCCCGGGCGAGACCACCACCACCAGCCGGTCGGCCGCCACCACCGCGCCCGCCAGCCCCGGCGGGGTGTGCGGGCCCTCCACGAAGCCCAGGTCCGCCTCGCCCGCCAGCACGTGCGCCGCGACGTCGGCGGAGTTGGCGGTCCGCAGCGTCACCGCGGTCCCCGGGCTGCTCTCGTGCAGCGCCAGCAGCCAGCCCGGCATCAGGTACTCGGCCACCGTGAGGCTGGCCACCACCCGCAGCCGGGCGTCCCGGCGCCCGCGCAGCGCGTCGATCCCCGCGTCCAGCGCCTGCGCCGCCTCGACCACCCCGCGGGCCCACTCGACCACCAGCCGGCCGGCCTCGGTCGGCCGGGAGCCGCGCGGCGAACGCTCCAGCAGGGCCACCCCGATCTGCCGCTCCATGCCCTTGATCCTGGCGCTGGCGGCGGGCTGGCTGATCCCCAGCTCGGCCGCCGCCCGTCCGACACTGCCCAGTCGCACCACGGTGAGCAGCAGTTCCAGGGCGCCGATCTCGGGAACGTGCGAGGAGAGAGCCATAGAGCCAGGTTATGTCCTCATAGCCCGCGGACGGCTACCGGCGGCCGGGCCCGCCCGGCACGGTGGTCCCATGGCCAGTCCCGTCCTCACCCAGCCCAGCCCCGCACCCCTCGCACCCGCATCCCACCCGGTACCCGCCGCCGCCCGGCCCCGCCGGATCCACCTCGGCGGCCTCGGCCCCAACTTCTACGCCGCGGTGATGGGCACCGGGATCGTCGCCAACGGCGCCGCCGCACTGCCGGTGGCCCTCCCGGGTCTGACCGTCTTCGCCCGGGCGGTCTGGGTGCTGTCCTGCGTCCTGCTGGTGGTCCTGATGGCGGCCCGCGCCGTGCACCTCACCCGCCACCGCGCCGCCGCCCGGGCGCAGCTGCTCGAACAGCCCGCCACCGCGGTCTTCTACGGCTGCCCGCCGATGGCCCTGCTGGCCGTCGGCTTCGGCACCCTCACGGTCGGCGCGCCGCTGATCGGCACCGGCCCGGCGGTCGCCGCCGACCTGGTGCTGTGGAGCGCCGGCACCCTGTACGCCCTCGCGGTGGCGGCCGGCATCCCGGCGCTGATGATCACCCGGCACCGGGTCTCCGTGCTGCGCGCCGACCCGACCTGGCTGCTCCCGGTGGTCGCCCCGCTGGTGGCCGGGGCGCTCGGTCCGGCCCTGGTCCCGCACCTGCCGGCCGGCACCCCGCGGGCCGCGATGCTCTACGGCTGTTACGCGCTGTTCGGTGCCGGGCTGCTCGGCGTCCTCGCGGTGCTGCCGGTGGTGTTCGCCGGCCTGGTGCACAGCAAGCTGCCGGCCCTGGTGCTGACCCCGACCCTGTTCCTGGTGCTGGGGCCGCTCGGCCAGTCCGCCACCGCGGTCAACCAGCTCGCCGACGCGGCCCGGCCGGCCGTGCCCGGCCTCGGGCCGTCCGCGCTGCACCTGGCGGTGCTGTTCGGCGCGCCGGTGCTGGGCTTCGGGGTGCTGTGGCTGCTGCTCGCGGCCGGGCTGAACCTGCGCGCCTGGCGGGCCGGCATGCCGTTCGGGATGACCTGGTGGGCCTTCACCTTCCCGGTCGGCACCATGGTCACCGGCGCGGCGGGCCTGGCCCGGCACACCGGATTCGCCGGCTTCACGGCTCTCGCCGCGGGCCTGTTCGCCCTGCTGGTGGCCGCGTGGGCGGTCACCGGTGTACGCACGGTCGGTGCCCTGGCGGGCGGGCGGCTGCTGGCCGGCTGAACCGGCCGGCGCGTACCGCCGGGCCGGGGCGGGCGCTGTGAACGGCGGAATTCCCGGCTCCGCCCGGCGGAATCCGGAACTGCCGGCCGCCTATTTCGGGATGGTCCGGATGCGGACGGCCGGATTCGAATTCCGCGCCCCTTCCGCCGCCGGGCGCGACGCCGCCCGGACGCGCCGTGGCCCCCCGCTGTCCGTGGTTTTGTGCTCCCAATTCCGGATCCCGGCGCCGGTGGCACCCGACCTCATGTCATGCTCATGCTGGAAAGGGCGGACCCCGGCCGACCCATCAGAACCGACCACGATCGAACATCGCGTGCTGGCCGGACGCCCTGCCGGTGCGGGTCGCCCTGCGTGGTTCTGTTGGAATCGGCCACCCCGGGCCGATCCGGAAGATACGCGCGTAGACCCGGCCCGCGGGCGCCGAATTTCCGGTCGGACGCCTCCGCGGGCGCAGTCCGGGAGGGTACGGTTCCACTTCGCCGCACTCGCGGGCGCCGCCCCGGAAATGTGCGGAGGGCGTGAAAACCGCCCCCCTGAGAAACCCGCCAATGCCGCCCGCGGCTGCAGGTTTCTGCACTTGCGGGAACCTGCAACAGGAGAGCACTTGTTCCCCGCGCGTCACACTGTGAAAGTGGAGCCACGCCAGGTCGCCGGGCAGCCGCAGCCCGATGAAGGTGACTTGCTCCTCGCTGGTACGGACAGGTGTTGCTGCACCTGCGTACCGGAGCGGGAGCGCCGGCCGGGACGTCATGTGTGGTGATGACCCCCGGACCCGGAGTCGGCGAGGCGTTGCTGCTCCGCCTCACCGGAAGTCTGCCGTGGCCGTGGTGTGACACCAGCGGGTCTCCCGGGGCTTCAGAGCGCAACTGCGCACTGGCCCCGGGAGGCACGCAGGTACCGAGGGCTCCAGGCATTCCCAGGACCGGGCCTTGCAGACCGCGAACAGGTCCGGATGTCCGGCGGGGAGTGCTCGACATGGTTGCCGATCCGAACGCCGACCCCGGCGACGCCGTGTTCGACGAGGCGGCCCGCCGCTGCTACCTGGACATCCTGGCCGAGGGCGGCCGGATCCCGTTCCACCGGGTGACCGCCGACCGGCAGGCCGCCGTCGAGCAGCTGGTGCAGATCGGCCTGGTGGTGCCCAACCCGCTCGACTGCCTCTACACCGCCGTCAGCCCGCGCACGGTCACCGAGCGCCTCAGCACCGAGATGCGCGGCGAGGCCACCCGCCTGCTGCTGCGCGCCGAACGGCTGCCCGGCGCCCTGGACAGCCTGGCGCGGGCCTACGACGCGTTACCGGGCCACGGCGCCCTCCAGCAGCCCGAGCCGGGCGGGGCCACCTACGTGGAGGGCCACGACGCGATCCGGCACCGGATCGCCCAGCTGGTCTCGGAGTGCCGCAAGGAACTGCTCAGCGCCCAGCCCGGGTTCCGCCCGGCGTCCGCACTGGCGCTCGCGCTGCCGCAGGACCTGCTGCTGCTCGGCCGGGGCGGCGAGCTGCGGGTGATCTACCAGCCGGTCAACCTCGCCGCGCACCACGCGATCGACTACGCGGCCAGGGTGACCGAGCACGGCGCCGGGGTGCGCGTCCTGGACGAGCCGTTCCGGCGGATGCTGATCGTCGACCGCCTGGTGGCGGTCCTGCCCGCGTCCGACGACCACAGCCGGGCCGTGTTCGTCACCGACCCGGCGTCGATCTGCTTCCTCGCCGCCGTCTTCGAGCGGGACTGGGAACGTGCCGACATCGTCCGCTGGCGGGAGAGCGACGCCCAGCGGGTCACCCGGACCGCGACCGACCGGGTCGGCCGGCTGCTGACCAAGGGCCTCACCCAGCGCGCGGTGGCCACCCGGCTGGGGCTGAGCGAGCGCACGGTGGCGGGCCACATCTCCCGGCTGCGCGAGCGCTACGGCGCGCAGACCCTGTTCCAGCTCGGCTGGCTGATGCGGGGCGGGGGCGGCCGGCCGTGACCCGGGACGTGCACGAACCGGTGGGGCGGCCGTTCGGCCGTCGACGGGTGCAGCGTACGGTGGCGGGTCGGCTGGGGTCGCGCGGGCGGACGGTGGCCGGGCGGACCGCCCGGGAGGCCGGTCCGGGCCGCGGACGGACGCTCTTCCAGCCCGTACGGCGGATGCGGAGTGGTGCGAAGTGAACGAGCTGGTGGCGGGTTCGCTGCCGACCGAGACGGAACGGGCGCTCTACCAGGAGATCCTGGCGCAGGGCGGCCGGGTGATGTTCCGGGACGTGGCGGACGGGCACGCGGCCGCGGTGCTGCGGCTGATGGAGCTGGGCCTGCTGATCCACCATGACGCCGACGCCTCGCTCACCGCCGTCAACCCGCGCGCGGTCAGCGAGCGGATCAGCGCGGACCTGCGCTCGGCCGGTACCCGGATGCTGGTCCAGGCCGAGGAGATGCCGACCCTCCTCGAGGAGCTGACCCGGGCCTACGACGCGACGCCGCGGCGGGTGGACCGATCCAGCGAGGTGCAGCATGTCGACGACTTCCGGCAGATCCGGCACCGGATCCTGCAGATCGAGGCGGAGTGCCGGGAGGAGACGCTGGCTGCGCAGCCGGGCGGGGCCAGGCCGGCCGAGCACCTGGAGCAGTCGCTGGAGCGCACCCGCGGGTTCCTGGAGAACGGCGGCTCCAGCCGGACGATCTACCAGCCCGGTGCGCGGCTCGACGAGGCGACGGTCCGGTACGCGGCCCGGGTGACCGAGCTGGGCGAGCGGATCCGGGTGCTCAGCGAGCCGTTCACCCGGCTGATCGTCTTCGACCGCCGGGTGGCGGTACTGCCGGCCGCCGCGGACAACCGCAGCGCCGCGTTCATCGAGGATCCGGCGGTGGTCAGTTTCCTGGTCGGGGTCTTCGAACGGGACTGGGCGCGGGCCGAGCGGGTCCAGTGGCGCTCCGTCCACCAGGAGGCGGACGGTCTGCCGGTGCACGAGCAGGTCGGGAGGCTGCTCGCACAGGGGTTGACGCAGCGCAGCATCGCGGGCCGGATGGGCCTGAGCGAGCGCACCGTGGCGGGGCACATCTCCCGGCTGCGGGAGCTGTACGACGCCGAGACGCTCTTCCAGCTGGGCTGGCAGATGCGCGGGACGGAGGCGGCGTCAGGTGAGTGACGGCGGCGGCCCGGTGTCAGCCGGTCGCGATCTCCGGGGACCAGTAGCCGTGCGGGCGGGTGCTCGGCGCGGGCTGGCGCGGGATCGGGAACTGCTCGCCGGGCGCCGTCCAGAAGCCCTCGCGCAGCGAGAGCGCCATGCCGGCCCAGTCGAGGGCGGTCTCGACGGTGTGGTGCAGGGCCTCCTGCGACCAGGTGTCGTCGAAGACCAGCGGCAGCACGGGGGAGACCTGCTCGATGGTGGCGATCAGCGGGTTGTGGGTGATCGCCTCGTCGACCAGCAGCACGATCGGCTTGCGCAGCGCGGACGCCCAGCCCAGTTCCAGGCTGACACCGGCCGACAGCGGCGCTCCGACGTAGGCGAAGATCAGGTCGGCGGTCTGCATCGCGCGGAAGTCGGACGGCACCCGCGGCTCGGGCGCGCGGCCCGCCACCGTCCAGGCGTCGCTGTGGTGCCCGCTGTACACGGCGGCGCCGCTGCGCAGCAGCGTGGTCCGAAGGGTCGTCAGCCGGGTGCGGCTGGCCAGGGTCACCACGCTGTCGGCCGGGCCGGTGAGCCGCATCAGCGGCGCGGCCAGGAAGACCCGTGCGCGCCGGCCCTCGGGGGTCTGGGCGGCGCGATGACGCAGGTAGGGCTCACTCATGTCGACTCCGGGAGAAGGAGGGGCGGAGACCGCACCCCCATAAGGAAGTGTGGTTGACGCGGGAAAACGCGATCAATATCGGTGAGGTGGAAATTATTTGCCGAGTTCATGTCACTCGGCGGCGCCCCCGTGCTTCCCCCTCGCCGACCTATGTGGAGAGTGCACTGATCGTCTCTGTCGTTACGGTCCGTCGTCCACTGGCACTCGATGTCATCTCGCTGCCTGGCAGAGAGATGACACACCCCCCGGTCGTTCTATCGGTCAGGAGGGTGGCAGGATTTATCCTGTTCCGATAGTCATACTTCCTGTAACTCATGCTCCGTACCGAAGGGAGTGCTCTCGTGCGTAACGCGCGTCGCCTCATCGCCTCAGCCATCCTTGTGAGCGCTGCGCTCTTCATCGGAGCGGGCAGCGCCAGCGCCGACAGCGTCTGGCAGTTGAAGAACCGTCCGACCGTGGTCACGGCGGAGCAGGACAGCGTCTGGGAGTAGTACCCGTCAGTCGAGGGCCGGGGCCGACTCGTCGTCGGCTTCCGGGTCGTCCGTCTCCTGCGCGAGCTTCCAGCCCAGCTGGAACAGCGTGTCCACGCCGTATTCCTCGCGCATCTCGGCGATATGACGGGCCAGCGTACGTTCGCTCAACCCCAGGTTGCGGGCGATGACCCGGTGCCCGACACCCTGGAGCATCGAGCGGATGATCTGGCGGCGCAGGCTGGAGAGCACCTGCGGTGGCACCTCGCGGTTCCCCTGGAACGGGATCGCGCGTTCCCACAGCGAGTCGAAGGTCTGTATCAGATAGCTGATCACTGCTTCGTCGGTGACGAAGCAGGCCTGTGTCATGTCCTTGCTGCCGGGAATGATCGCCACCTTGCGGTCCACCACGATCAGGATGTTGAACGGCTCGTCCAGCGTGCGGATGTGGCTGCCGGCCTGCGTCATGGTCTCGACGTACTCGAGCGTGGGACTGGAGTATCGGGCGCTCGGCTGATAGATCGTTCTGGTGGTACCGCCTCGGCGCAGTACGCCGAGATCACGGTTGATAGCCGTGCGTACGGTATCCGGGCGCCGGCCTCCGCCGGGCTGCGCGGTGAGGAGTTCCTGTGAGCAGCCGTCGACCAGTATCGCCAGCCGCTGATTGATCGGGACTTTTCCCTGGACGTACTCGATCTTTCCGCTGGATTCGACCTGGCCGCTCAGCTCGCTGAACGCGTCGCCGAGCTCCCGCAGCTCGTCGGTCAGGGCGACCGAGCGGGCGAGGAGTTGGGCAGCCTCCCGCTGCCAGGCCGCACTGAGCGAGGTCGACAGCCGCTTGGGGTCCACGGCGATCACCGCCGGCGGGTCGTCCAGGTCCCGGACCAGCAGGCCGAAGTCGAGCAGCTCCTGGACCTCCGCCTGCACGGTGCTCTGCTCGGCGGCGGTCAGCCGGCCACCGGTGCGGATCGCGGAGAGGTAGAGCGCGCGTGCGGGGGCGGAGAGCAGCGACGCCGGATCCATCGAGGCGGAGTCCCCGAATGCCTTCATGTGCAGCTCCCCTCCGCTCTGTTCCCTGACCTGTGCTTGGCGAGCTCTGCGGATCAGTACGGATCATAGGCAGAACCGGCCGGTCGGGGACTTGCACTTCGCTAGTTCCCTGCCGGTCGAGCGGTGGACCCAACTCTCCCAGCACGGCCCGAACGCCGGCACCCCCCATGCGGAGGGTACCGGCGATGGGCGGGGAACAGGGAACTACCGCTTGGGCCGCCACACCACCAGCGCGCTGGACTGCTGGACCTGCTGGTACGGGACCAGGTCGCGGCGGTAGGAGGCGTGCACCGCGGCCTCCCGCTGCTGGAGCGCGCTGGCGGCGCCGTCCAGCGCGTCGGCCAGCTCGGCGACCCGCGACTGCAGGGCGGTGACCTGGTTCTCCAGCTCGATGATCCGCTTGATGCCCGCCAGGTTGATGCCCTCGTCCTGGGACAGCCGCTGCACCTCGCGCAGCTGCTGGATGTCCCGCGCCGAGTAGCGCCGGCCGCGCCCGGCCGTGCGGTCGGGGCAGACCAGGCCGAGCCGGTCGTACTGGCGCAGGGTCTGCGGGTGCAGGCCCGAGAGCTCGGCCGCCACCGAGATCACGTAGACCGGGGTGTCCTCGGTCAGCACGTAGTGGGTGGGGCCGGGGGCCCGGCGGGGGGCGCCGCCGGGCAGGCCCTCGCCGAGTCCCGGGCCGATCGGGCCGTCAGGAGTGATCATCCGGTCACGCTCCCTCCGCCGCCCGGAACAGGGCGGCTCGCGGGTCGTCGGAGGCCGTGGCCTCGCGGTACTGCTCCAGTGCGGTCAGCGCGTCGCCCTCGACGTGCTTGGGTACCACGACCTCCACGGTGACCAGCAGGTCGCCGCGGGTGCCGTCCTTGCGGGTGGCGCCCTTGCCCCGGGCCCTCAGGGTGAGGCCGTTGGCGCTGCCGGCGGGCAGCTTGAGCTTCACCGAGGGGCCCTTGAGGGTCGGCACCTCGATGGTGCCCCCCAGCGCCGCCTCGGGGAAGGTGACCGGCACGCTGACCGTCAGGTTGTCGCCCTTGCGCCCGAAGACCGGGTGGGCGTCGACGTGCACGGTGACGTAGAGGTCACCGGGCTGGCCGCCGCGCTCGCCTTGGGCGCCCTTGCCCTTGAGCCTGATCCGCTGGTTGTCCTGGACCCCGGCCGGGATCCGGACCTGCATGGTGCGGGCCGAGCTGGCCCGGCCGCTGCCGTGGCAGACGGTGCACGGGTCGTCGACGATCATGCCGCGGCCCTTGCAGTCCCGGCACGGCTCGGAGAGCGCGAAAGCGCCCTGGCCCCGGCTGACGGTGCCCGCGCCGACGCAGGTCGGACAGACCCGCGGGGTGGTGCCGGCCTTGGCGCCGGTGCCGCTGCAGGTGCGGCAGGCGGCCTGGCTGGTCATCCGCAGCGGGACGGTCGCGCCGTCCACCGCCTCGTCGAAGCCGAGCGTGACCTCGGTCTCCACGTCGGCGCCGCGGCGCGGCTGGGCCTGCCGCCCGCCGCGGTTGAACAGCCCGCCGAACACGTCGCCGAGCCCGCCGCCGCCCGCCTGGCCGGCGCCGGTGAACAGGTCGCCGAAGTCGAAGCCCTGGCTGCCGTTGCCGCCCGGGCCGGCCCGGAAGCCGCCCGCGCCGAACAGCGACCGCGCCTCGTCGTACTCCTTGCGGCGCTTGTCGTCCGACAGGACGTCATACGCCTCGGAGATGTCCTTGAAGCGGTCCTCCGCCTTGGTGTCGCCCTTGTTGGCGTCCGGGTGGAACTCCCGGGCGAGCTTGCGGTAGGTCTTCTTGATCTCCGCGGAGCTGGCGTCCTTGGGCACGCCGAGGACCTTGTAGTAGTCCTTCTCCACGTAGTCCTTGGTGCTCATGGCTGCCGCCACCTCCCGAAGTGCGTCCATACGGCGCTGCGGAGCCGTCCGTCGTACTCGACGACGTACGACTCCGCAGCGCACAGATTGTCAGTTGTCGCCCGCACCGTCAGCCTTGTCGGACTCCGAGTCCTCGGAATCCGGCGTGGCCGTGGTCTGCGTGCCCGGCTGGGGCTCGGCCACCGCGACCATCGCCGGGCGGATGACCCGCTCGCCGATCCGGTAACCCGGCTGCAGGATCTGCACACAGGTGTCCTCGGTGACGTCCGAGGAGTAGCTGTGCATCAGCGCCTCGTGCAGCGTCGGGTCGAAGGCCTCGCCCTCCTTGCCGAACTGCTGCAGGCCCAGCTTGGCCACGACGGTCTCCAGGTTGTCGGAGACCGACTTGAAGCCGCCGGTGACCTCGCCGTGCTCGCGGGCCCGGCCGATGTCGTCCAGGACCGGGATCAGGGCCTCCAGGATGTTGGAGACCGCGATCTCGCGGACCGTCAGCCGGTCGCGCTCGACCCGCTTGCGGTAGTTCTGGTACTCGGCCTGAAGGCGCTGCAGGTCGGCGGTGCGCTCGGCGAGCTCCCGCTTGGCGGTGGCCAGTTCCTCCGAGGTGCCGCCGGCGGCGGCCTCCTCGGCGGCCTTGATCACGGCCTCCTCGGCGGCGGCGGAGTCGTCGCCGGGCTGCTCGCCCTGCGGCTTCTCCGTCATGCGGCACCACCCTTGGGCTTCTCGTCGTCGACGATCTCGGCGTCGACCACGTCGTCATCGGCCTTGGCCGCACCCTCGCCGGCCTCGGCGGCGCCGCCCGCGGCGTCGGCGTTCGCGTAGAGCGCGGCGCCGAGCTTCTGCGCGGTGGTGGAGACCTTCTCGGTGGCCTCGCGGATCGCGGTGATGTCCTCGCCCTTGAGGGCTTCCTTGAGCTCGCCGATCGCGGTCTCGACCTCGGTCTTGACGTCGGCCGGGAGCTTGTCGGTGTTGTCCGCGATGAACTTCTCGGTCGAGTAGACCAGCTGCTCGCCCTGGTTGCGGGTCTCCACGGCCTCGCGGCGCTTGTGGTCCTCCTCCGCGTACTGCTCGGCCTCGCGCATCATGCGCTCGATGTCGTCCTTCGGCAGCGCGGAGCCGCCGGTGACGGTCATCTTCTGCTCCTTGCCGGTGCCGAGGTCCTTCGCGGCCACGTGCATGATGCCGTTGGCGTCGATGTCGAAGGTGACCTCGATCTGCGGCAGGCCGCGCGGCGCCGGCGGCAGGCCGGTCAGCTCGAACATGCCGAGCTTCTTGTTGTACGCCGCGATCTCGCGCTCGCCCTGGTAGACCTGGATCTGCACGGACGGCTGGTTGTCCTCGGCCGTGGTGAAGATCTCCGAGCGCTTGGTCGGGATCGTGGTGTTGCGCTCGATCAGCTTGGTCATGATGCCGCCCTTGGTCTCGATGCCGAGGGACAGCGGGGTGACGTCGAGCAGCAGGACGTCCTTGACCTCGCCCTTGAGCACACCGGCCTGCAGGGACGCGCCGATGGCGACGACCTCGTCCGGGTTGACGCCCTTGTTGGCGTCCTTGCCGCCGGTCAGCTCGCGGACGAGCTCGGCGACGGCGGGCATGCGGGTGGAGCCGCCGACCAGGACCACGTGGTCGATCTCGGACAGCTGGATGCCGGCGTCCTTGATGACGTTGTGGAACGGGTGCTTGCAGCGCTCCAGCAGGTCGGCCGTCAGCTGCTGGAACTGGGCCCGGGTGAGCTTCTCGTCCAGGTGCAGCGGGCCCTCGGCGGAGGCCGTGATGTAGGGCAGGTTGATCGAGGTCTCGGAGGACGAGGACAGCTCGATCTTGGCCTTCTCGGCGGCCTCGCGCAGACGCTGCAGGGCCATCTTGTCCTTGGACAGGTCGACGCCGTGGCCGGCGTGGAAGACCTTCACCAGGTGGTCGACGACCTTCTGGTCCCAGTCGTCACCGCCGAGGTGGTTGTCACCGTTGGTGGCCTTCACCTCGACCACGCCGTCGCCGATCTCCAGCAGCGAGACGTCGAAGGTGCCGCCGCCGAGGTCGAAGACCAGGATGGTCTGGTCGTCCTTGTCGAGGCCGTAGGCGAGCGCGGCCGCGGTGGGCTCGTTGACGATGCGCAGGACGTTGAGGCCCGCGATCTCACCGGCCTCCTTGGTGGCCTGGCGCTCGGAGTCGGAGAAGTACGCCGGGACGGTGATCACCGCGTCGGTGACCGTCTCGCCCAGGTACGCCTCGGCGTCCCGCTTGAGCTTCTGCAGGATGAAGGCGGAGATCTGCTGGGGGTTGAAGTCCTTCCCGTCCAGGTTGATCTTCCAGCCGGTGCCCATGTGGCGCTTCACCGAGCGGATGGTGCGGTCCACGTTGGTGACCGCCTGGCGCTTGGCGACCTCGCCGACCAGAACCTCGCCGTTCTTGGCGAAGGCGACGACGGACGGCGTGGTCCGAGCGCCCTCGGCGTTGGTGATGACCGTGGGCTCACCGCCCTCAAGAACACTGACGACGGAGTTCGTCGTACCGAGGTCGATGCCGACCGCGCGTGCCATCGTAAATACCTCCATGGAAGAAGTTGAGCTGTACGGACTCAAGGATGCACGACGACCCCTCGAGCGTCAACAGCTATGAGTCCGTGTCGCTCAACTTTACTGCGCCCTTATGTCACCGGCCCGGCGTGACCGGGACTGAGCCGTACGGGTGAGCCTGTCCTTAGTGACTGCCGCCATACCTTGAGCGTCTTATGGATCAGTGGTAAGGAGCGGTAGTGTCCGGCCCGTTGGATCGGTAAGTTACCGATCAGTACAATCGGGGGGACCCCTTTACCCGTCCCCCTGTTTCAGACCTGTGGGACACCAGCCGCTGGAGACGGAGAGCCGATGCAGCTAGCAGCGATCGTCATCTCGCTGGTCACGACTGTGATCGGCATCGCGCTCGCCGCCAGGGCGGCCGCGTACATCTACAAGGTGGTGAAGACCGGCCAGCCGGACGCCACCCGCACCGGGCAGCCCGTCCAGCGCGTGAAGACTGTGGCGGTCGAGTTCCTCGGCCACACCAGGATGAACCGCTGGGGCGTCGTCGGCGTCGCGCACTGGTTCGTCGCGGTCGGCTTCTTCACCCTGGTCAGCACCCTGGTCACCGCCTTCGGCCAGCTCTTCGACGCCGAGTGGGCGATCCCGCTGATCGGCCACTGGCTGCCGTTCGAGGTCTTCACCGAGCTGGTCGGCACCTTCACCACCCTGGGCATCGCCGTCCTGATCGTGATCCGGCTGCTCAGCCTGCCGTCCCGGTCCGGCCGCAAGTCCCGGTTCGCCGGCTCGATCGCCTGGCAGGCCTTCTACGTCGAGTACACGATCCTCGGCATCGGCCTGTGCATCATGATCCTGCGCGGCCTGGAGGGGGCGCTGGCCGGCGTCGACTCCTACGAGGCCGCGTACCTGGTCTCCTACCCGCTGGTGGCGGCCTTCCGCGGCCTGTCGCACGGGACGCTGGAGAACCTGATCTACCTGTTCGCGATGCTGAAGATCTCGATCTCGTTCGCGTGGGCGACCACCATCGGCATCAACCCGTCGATGGGCGTGGCCTGGCACCGCTTCCTCGCCTTCTTCAACATCTACTTCAAGCGCGAGGAGGACGGTTCCACCGCCCTCGGCGCGCTGCGGCCGATGACCAGCGGCGGCGCCCCGATCGACTTCGAGGACCCGGCCGACGACGCCGTCTTCGGCGTCTCCCAGGTCGAGCACTTCGCCTGGAAGGGCATCCTCGACTTCTCCACCTGCACCGAGTGCGGCCGCTGCCAGTCGCAGTGCCCCGCCTGGAACACCGGCAAGCCGCTCTCGCCCAAGCTGCTGATCATGAGCCTGCGCGAGCACGCCTTCGCCAAGGCGCCGTACCTGCTCGCCGGCGGCGGCAAGGACATGGAGGGCGAGGAGAAGGCCACCGCCGAGCAGCTGGCCGGCGTGCCCGCCGCCGCCCTCGCCGAGGCCGAGCGCCCGCTCATCGGCACCGCCGAGGAGGGCGGGGTCATCGACCCCGACGTGCTGTGGTCCTGCACCACCTGCGGCGCCTGCGTCGAGCAGTGCCCGGTGGACATCGAGCACATCGACCACATCGTCGACATGCGCCGCTACCAGGTGATGATCGAGAGCTCCTTCCCGACCGAGGCCGGGACCATGCTCAAGAACCTGGAGAACAAGGGCAACCCGTGGGGCATGGCCACCAAGGCCCGCCTGGACTGGGTCAAGGAGCTCAAGAAGGAGACCGGCATCGAGGTGCCGGTGATCGGCGAGGACATCGACCCCGCCGAGGTCGAGTACCTCTACTGGGTCGGCTGCGCCGGCGCGCTGGAGGACCGGGCCAAGAAGACCACCAAGGCCTTCGCCGAACTGCTGCACACCGCGGGCGTGAACTTCGCGATCCTCGGCAAGGAGGAGTCCTGCACCGGTGACTCCGCCCGCCGCCTGGGCAACGAGTTCCTGTTCCAGATGCTCGGCGCGCAGAACGTCGAGACGCTGAACGCAGCGCTGGAGGACGCCCCGGTCAAGCGGATCGTCGCCACCTGCCCGCACTGCTTCAACACCATCGCCAACGAGTACCCCCAGCTGGGCGGCCACTTCGAGGTCATCCACCACACCCAGCTGCTGCAGCACCTGATCGACGAGGGCAAGCTCGTCCCGGTCAACCCGGTCGAGGGCCTGATCACCTACCACGACCCCTGCTACCTGGGCCGCCACAACAAGGTCTACAGTCCGCCGCGCGAGATCATGGACAAGGTCCCGGGCCTGCGCCAGCAGGAGATGCACCGCCACAAGGAGCGCGGCTTCTGCTGCGGCGCCGGCGGCGCGCGGATGTGGATGGAGGAGCGGATCGGCAAGCGCATCAACAACGAGCGCGTGGACGAGGCCCTGTCGCTCAACCCCGACATCGTCTCCACCGCCTGCCCGTTCTGCCTGGTGATGCTCTCCGACTCGGTCAACGGCAAGAAGAACGAGGGCGCCGCCAAGGAGCACCTCAAGGTCGTCGACGTCGCCCAGCTGCTGCTGGAGTCGGTCAAGGCCGAGCCCGTCCCGGCCGAGCCCGAGCCCGTCGAGGCGTGATCCGCCCCGCCCGTACGGGAGACTGATCCCGCGTCACACCACGGCCCCGCCTGCCCCGTCCGGCAGCGGGGCCGCGGTGCGTCCTGGGCCGGCGCCGGCGGGCGGGCCGCGGCCCGGCAGGACCGGTGCCCTAGCATTTCGGCCATGACTGATGGCGGGGGCATACCGGATGGCGGCGGTACCGGGGGCTTCCCCGGCGGGAGCACGGCGCCGGGCGGCGCCCAGGCGGCCTACCTGCCGCCGGTGACCAGCGCGACGCCCGACTGGGCGGCGCTGGCCGAGGACAACGAACGCGAACACCGGCGGCGCCGCCTGCTGAGGACCGGCGGTGCGGCCCTCGGCGTGGTGCTCGTCGGCGCCCTGGTGGCCACCGCCGTCCTGGCCGCCCGGCCCGGCGGGGACCGGCACCCCGCGGCCGCCCCGGCCTCCGCACCCGCGCTCACCCCGGACGGCGGCAGCGGCACCGGCAGCGCCCCGCCCGGCGCCTCCGCGTCCGGCTCCGCGAGCGCCGCACCCGCCGCGTCCCCCGGCGACCAGGCCGGCCCGTCCGGCGCCGCACCGACCCCGGGCGGCCGGACACCGGGCGCCACCACGAAGCCGTCCACGGGACCCGCGGCACCCGGCGGGCCCGCCGCCCCCGCCCAGCTCGACGACCGCATTGGCGGCCACGGCATCGCCCTCGCCCCGGCGGCCGCCGTCGGGCCGACCGACGGCCACAGCGGGTCGACCCTGGTGCTGCACGGCAGCGCCGACGGCTACGGCCAGAGCGCGGGCCCGGTGGTCGACACCGGCCGCAGCTTCACCGTCTCCGCCATGGTCCGAAACAACGCCCCGACCGGCGGCCGGGCCGTCGTCACCCAGGGCAGCGACAGCTACTACTCCTTCTACCTCGGCCGCGACTACTGGGACAGCCACAACCAGTGGGTGTTCAAGGTCCAGACCGCCGCCGGTGCCCAGGACAACACCACCTACCAGGCGTTCTCCCGAGGCAGTGCCACCACCGGCCAGTGGACGCTGCTGACCGGCGTCTACGACGCGGCCACCAAGAAGATCCAGCTGTACGTCGACGGCCAGCTGGCCAACACCACCCCGGTCACCGGGATCTGGCAGGCCGGCGGCCCGCTCCAGATCGGCCGGGTCCGCTACAAGTCCGCCTGGACGGACTTCTGGGACGGGGCGATCGGCGACGTCCAGGTCTGGGACCGGGCCCTTCCCGCCGGGGCCGTCGCCCAGCTGAAGGGAACCGGCGGCACCTCGGCCGGCGTCCCAGCCACCGCTGCCTGGCTGCTCCCCTGACCCGGCTCGCCCGGCCGGGGCCGGAGCCCTCCTCCGGGGGTGCGGGCGGGGTGCACCGAGAAGCCAAATATAGTAATCGCCAGACCCGTGACATGCGGGTTGCCGAACGTCCCCGGACGGTCGGCGCAGCGCACGTCAGTCGCGAGCCGTCGGCCCTGGGGCCCCGGCCGCGGACACGCCGGAACTTGGAGAAGCGCAGTCCATGACCGAGGCCATCATGCTGGTCGGTGGCAAGGGCACTCGCTTGCGCCCGCTGACCACCCACACGCCGAAGCCGATGCTCCCCGTCGCCGGCGTCCCGTTCATCGCGCACCAGCTGGCCCGCGCCGCGGCCGCCGGGGTCACCCGGGTCGTGCTCGCCACGTCCTACCTGGCCGAGGTGTTCGAGGACCACTTCCAGGACGGCAGCCCGTACGGCATCGAGCTGGTCTACCTCACCGAGAAGGAGCCGCTCGGCACCGGCGGTGCGATCCGCAACGCCGCCTCCGGGCTGACCTGCGGCCCGGACGAGCCGGTGCTGATCTTCAACGGTGACATCCTCTCCGGCGTCGACATCGCCGCCCTGCGCGACAGCCACCTGGCCGCCGGCGCCGACGTCACCCTGCACCTCACCCGGGTCGAGGACCCGCGCGCCTTCGGCCTGGTCCCCACCGACGCGGCCGGCCGGGTGCTCGAGTTCCTCGAGAAGCCCGAGACGCCCGAGCAGATCGTCACCGACCAGATCAACGCCGGGTGCTACGTCTTCACCCGCTCGGTCATCGACCGCATCCCCGCCGGTCGGGAGGTCTCCGTCGAGCGCGAGACCTTCCCCGAGCTGCTTGAGAGCGGCGCCCTGCTGCGCGGCGTGGTCGACACCTCGTACTGGCTCGACCTCGGCACCCCCGGCGCCTTCGTCCGCGGCTCCGCCGACCTGGTGCTCGGCAAGGTGGACTCCCCGGCCGTGCCCGGCCCGACCGGCGAGGCGCTGCTGCTGCCCGGCGCGGAGGTGGACCTGGGCGCGGTGCTCAGCTCCGGCACCGTGGTCGCCGAGGGCGCGAGCGTCGCCGCCGGCGCCATCATCGAGGGCAGCGTGATCCTGGCCGGCGCAGTGATCGGCCCGGACGCGTACGTCAAGGACTCGATCGTCGGCGCGTACGCCACCGTCGGCGCCCGGACCTCGCTGGACGGCGCCGTGATCGGTGACGGCGCCATCGTCGAGGCCGACAACGAGCTGCCCAGCGGCCTGCGGGTCGCCTGCGGCACGCTGCTGCCGGTCGGCGCGGTGCGCACCACGGCCGGCCCCGGCGGGTGCCCGGCCGGCCAGGTCTCGGCCGCCGCCGTGCACGGGAGCGGCCAGACCCGCTCCGAGGTCGCCAGCCGCTGACCGCGCCGCACCGTGCCCGGGCCACCGCGCCCGGGCCGGGCGGTCCGGCGGGTCGTCACAGGACGGCCCCAATCTCCCCACAGGGCCATGATCACCCGACGGCCGGTCAGCACGAACGGGTACCGTCGATCCCGTGGCAGGTAATCGATACGACAGTGGGCAGGGCGGGGACCCCCGGCAGGGCTGGCCCGCACCGGGCGGCCCGGCGTCCCCGCACCAGGGGAGCGGCCCGACCGGGCAGCCGGAGTACTTCACCGCGGCCCAGGAGGCCTACCCGCAGCCCGACGCCCACCCGGCCGGCACGGGCGACCCGTACGCGGCGGACCAGCCCGGACACACCCGCGCCTTCGCGGTCGGCGACGACCCCTACGGCCCCTACGACCCGTACGGCGCCCCCGCCGGGTACCCGGCCGGGCCGGACGGCTACGGCACCGGGCCCGACGGCTACGGCGGCCAGGACAACGTCGCGGTCTACCGGGCCGGCGGCCGCAGCACCCCGCCGCCGACCGGACCCAGGCTCGCCTGGCGGCCCCTGCTCGCCGGGATCTACCGCGAGCCCGCCCGCACCTTCGCCCGGATGCGCGACCACCAGGTCTGGCTGCCCGCGCTGTGCGTCTCGCTGATCTACGGCGTGCTCGCCGTCCTCGGCATGGGCTCCACCCACAACGAGGTGGTCAACTCGACCTTCTCCGTCGCGGTGTGGGCCATCGCCGGCGCGGCCGTCGGCTTCACCCTGGCCGGCGCCGTGCTCGGCGCGGTCACCTACGCCCTCGCCCGCCAGTTCGGCGGCGACGGGCCCTGGCAGTCCACCGTGGGCCTGGCCGTGCTGATCGGCTGGACCACGGACGCGCCGAGGCTGCTGCTGGCCCTGTTCCTGCCCGCCGACAACATGGTGGTCCAGGCCGTGGGCTGGGCCACCTGGCTGCTCTGCGCGGTCCTGCTGACCACGATGGTCCGGCGGGTCCACGACCTGCCCTGGGGCAAGGCCGCCGGGGCGGCGGCCCTCCAGTTGCTCGCGCTGCTGGTCCTGATCAAGCTGCCCACCCTGGGCTGAGCCGTACCGACCGACGCCCGGGCACCCCGGCGGTCGGACGGTGACCGGGCCCCGCGCACCGCGGGCTATAGGCTGTTGGCTTTGCCCGCTTCCGCCCGTGCCGTCACGTCCGCGACCGCCGGCCCCACCGCGACCGGAGCCATCGAATGACCCTCCCCACCACGCACGTCAGCTTCCCGGCCGGGACGGTGCACGGCGAGTCGGAGATCCTCGCCGTGCACCGGCTCCCCGACGGGCGCACCGCCGTGATCACCGCGGCCACGCCCTTCCACCCGCTCGACCACACCTGGCCCGACCAGCCCGCCGACTACGGCTCGCTGACCGTGGACGGCGTCGAGCACCCGGTGGTGGACTGCCTGACCGGCGCCGTCGGCCCGGACGGCGGCGAGGTCCTGGTGGGCGCCGACATCCCGGTGCGCCGCGGCGACGAGGACTGGTCCTGGCTGGTCCTGCACGTGCTGCCGCAGTCCTCGGCCGACGCCCTCGCCGCCGCGGCCGGCCGCACCGCCCAGCTGAGCGTCGACGCCCACCGCCGCGGCCTGCTGTCCGCCGCGCACAGCGGCTGCCACCTGCTCGCCCTCGCCCTCAACGAGGCCCTCGCCGCCCGCTGGCGCAAGGACCCGGGCCGCAGCGACGCCTTCGGCAACCCCGACTTCGACAGCCTCGCCATGGCGAGCTCGGTGATGGACACCGAAGCCAGCACCGACACCTACCGGCTGGGCAAGTCGCTGCGCAAGAAGGGCTTCACCACCGAGGCGGCCGACGACCTCCCCGCCCTCGCCGACGCCCTGCCGGCCGTCACCGAAGCCGTCAACCAGCGGCTCGCCGCCTGGGTCGCGGCCGACGCGCAGGTCCGCATCGAGGTCCCCGGGCCCGAGCTGACCGCCCGCCGCCGCTGGCAGTGCGAACTCCCGGCCGGCACCGCCGAGATCTTCTGCGGCGGTACCCACCTCCACCACCTCGGCGAACTCGCCGAGCTGCGCACCGAGTTGACCCTGTCCGAGGACGGCAGTGAACTGGTCGCGGTGACCCGCCCCAAGCGCGCCTGAACCCCGTACGGCAGGGGCCGACAGGGGCGGGGGAGCACGACGGGGGGAACACGACGAGGGGCGGCCGGTCACCCGGCCGCCCCTCGTCGTCGTCGCCGCGTCCGCGCGGCCGGTCCGCGCCGCTCAGATGTCGGTGCGGTGGAAGTTCAGGTGCGAACGCGAGGCCGTCGGGCCGCGCTGACCCTGGTAGCGCGAGCCGTACCGCTCGGAGCCGTACGGGAACTCGGCCGGCGAGGACAGCCGGAACAGGCAGAGCTGCCCGATCTTCATACCCGGGTAGAGCTTGATCGGCAGCGTCGCGACGTTCGACAGCTCCAGGGTGACGTGCCCGTTGAAGCCGGGGTCGATGAACCCGGCCGTGGAGTGCGTCAGCAGACCGAGCCGGCCCAGGCTGGACTTGCCCTCCAGCCGGGAGGCCACGTCGTCCGGCAGCGTGAGGCGCTCGTACGTCGCCGCCAGCACGAACTCGCCCGGGTGCAGGATGAACGCCTCGTCCCCCTCCGGCTCGACCAGCCGGGTCAGGTCCGGCTGCTCCTCCGAGGGGTCGATGTGGGGGTACCGGTGGTTCTCGAACACCCGGAAGAAGCGGTCGAGCCGGACGTCGATACTCGACGGCTGGACCATCGAGGGGTCGAAGGGGTCGATCACGACCCGACCCTTGTCGATCTCGGTACGAATGTCCTTGTCAGAGAGCAGCACGCCACCGAGGTTACGTGCACCTGCGGGCGCCCGACCAATCGCGCCCGCTCAGGCCAGGAACTCGGCCGCCTCCAGCCGCAGCGCCCGCGCCAGCTGCGGCGCCGACAGCTCACCCGGATCGGCCGGTACCGAGCTGCGCAGCCGCCCGCACTGCGGACAGCGGATCAGTCTCCCCGGGCCGAGCCGGCCGGCACCGAGGTTCTGCATCGGGAACGTGGTGGTGCTGAACAGATGCCCCTCGGCACAACGAACGACGGTGCGCTGATCCATCGGTCCCCTTCCCAGTCTTGCCCGGACACCCTGCGCCCGGCGCTGCGTGCGCCCCGGCGACAGCGTCACATTAGGGGATGTTCCGGACATCACGCACAGCGGCTCGCCGCCCTCCACCTCGACCGGGCGGCCCACACGCTACGCCCCGGCAGGGCCCGCCGCACCGGCCCGGCGCCGCGTTCATGCCGGACGCCCGGATGGCTCCGCGGATGGGGTACAGTGGTGATCGATCGAGCGGTCACTGACGGCTCGTCAATGCGGGCGTAGTTTAATGGTAGAACATGAGCTTCCCAAGCTTATAGCGCGAGTTCGATTCTCGTCGCCCGCTCGGAGTGAGAGCCCCAGGTCAACGGCCTGGGGCTTTCGCGTTGTCCGGGGCCGGCCGGAGTCGGGGCCGACGGGGCGGGCGTGCGGGCCGCCGGAACCACGGTGCGGCGGCATTCCGGTGCGGGCCGGAAGCCTCCGGCGGCGGGTGGGGAATCCGTTCCCGCGGCCATTTCCGGGCGGGGGGCGGCGATTACGTCGGCGGCGCCGGGAATGCGAATTGTCTGCGTGGGGACGATTGCGTCGTGAACGTCATCGCAAACCGGCGGACCGGCGCCCCTTTCGGCCGTTTTGTCACCCGGCGACCTGGGCAGTGTCCGGTAGGCGGGACGGGGCGGCCCCCGCCTGCGGCGGGACGGCCGGAGTGGGCCCGGGATCTGCGGCCCCCCGGTGCTTGCGGATCCTCCCGGGTGGCCTAAAGTTTCGACCCATGGATAGTGCTGGGGGAAGTGGGGGAAACGTGAGCGGCGGCCAGGGCGGCAACGACGGCTGGGGCGCGCCGGGTTTCCAGCCGGCGATGAACGACAGCACTCCGGACTGGGCGGCGATGGCCGAGGCCACCGAGCGCGAGGCCCGCAGGAAGCGCCGGATGCGCATCGTGCTGAGCGTGGTCGGTGTGCTGGTGGTCGCCGGCATGGTGGCGACCGCGGTGGTCCTGCGCGGCACCGGTGACAAGAAGCCGTCGGCCGACGACCAGCCCGTCGCGTCGGCGCCGAACTGCATCGCGCCCTCCCCCGCGGGTTCGAAGGGCGCCAACGACGTCCGCCTCGGTGCGGGCACCCACGTCGGCACCATCGACGGCCACAGCGGCCTGGCGCTGACCCTGCGCGGCAGCGCCGACGGCTACGCCGAGGCGGACTCGGTCGTGGTCAACACCTGCACGAGCTTCACCGTCTCCGCCGTGGTGCGCAACAACGCGCCGGAGCAGCCCCGGGCCATCCTGTCCCAGGGCAGCGACGGATTCTTCTCCTTCTATCTGGGACGCGACTTCCGGCCCGGCCACAACCAGTGGGTGTTCAAGGTCCAGACCGCCGCGGAGAGTGGCAAGGCCGTTCTGGCGGAGGCCCCCGGCTCGGTCCCGATCGGCGAGTGGACCACGCTGACCGGTGTGTACGACGCCAAGGCCGGCAGCATCGCGCTCTACGTCAACGGCGCCCTCGCGATGACCACCCCGGTGTCCGGGATCCTGTCCACCAACGGCCCGATCGAGATCGGCCGGGCGCGTTTCAAGTCCCACTGGGCCGACGCCTGGGACGGTTCGATCGCGGACGTCCAGATCTGGGACCAGGCGCTCACCCCGGAGGGGATCGCCCAGGTCGCCAAGGACCGCTCGACGGACGTCGCCGCGCGCGCGACCTGGTTCCGGTTCTGACCTCCCGTTCCGGGCGGCCTTCCGGCCGCCCGGAACGCCGCCGATTCGGCGGTCCGGCCGATACCGGTCCTGACCTCGGAATCTCCCTGCACGGGGATATCTGACGAGAGATGGGATTCCCTCGCGCATTTCCGTCGCCGGAGGACATGGGTTCCCGGAATTCTCGGGACGGAGGCGGTCGGGGAGCGGTGGGCCGGTGACTGTCGGTGTGTCACGGAATTGGCCGCGGTGCGCTGTTGAGCACGTCACACCGGAATTTCCGGTCCGGCCCCGGGGGCAGCGCCCGCACTGGCTAGGATGGCAGGCGAATCCGGTCAATTCTGAACATCATTTGAAGGCGCGCCCTCGGTAACGCGTCGCACCTGTGCTAGGAGCTCCCGTGGGATCTGCCCGCAGCGCGTCGCGTCGGCGCGTCTGGAACGTGCTCAAATTGCTGTTCCTGGTGATCGTGCTCGTTGCGGCCGGCAACGCGCTCTACCCGGCCTGGCGCGCCGCGCATCCCGATCCGAGCGATCTGACCATCCGGCACAGGACCGAGCCGACGGCCGTGGTCCCGGTGGCCAAGCCGTGGCTGGAGGTCATCAACAGCTCCAAGAAGGCGATCCCGCTCAACGAGGTGACGCTCCGGTACTACTTCACCGCGGACGGGGGCGTCCCGTACGGCTTCAACTGCGTGGAGGCCGCGGTCGGCTGCGCGAACATCGACGGCACCATCGTCGCGCTTGCCAACCCGTCGGACAAGGCAGACCACTACCTGGAGCTCAGCTTCACGGCGGGCGCCGGCAGCCTGCAGCCCGGGGTCAACAGCAAGGGCATCCAGCTCCAGCTCTACCGTCTCGACCACCAGGACCTGAACCAGGCCGACGACCGCTCGTTCGAGCCCGCCAACACCAGCTTCAAGCCCGCGAAGCTGGTCACCGCGTACATAGCCGGCAAGCTCGCCTGGGGCGACCAGCCCGCCGACTCCACCGCGGCGTCGGGCCAGCCGGCCGCCGCGGCGAACCCGAAGCCGGCCGCGCCGGCCGGGATCGCGTTCGACAACTTCCACTACAGCGGCGCGACCGACCCGGCCCTGGTCAAGCACGGCTGGCGGATCCGGACCAGCAAGGGCGGTCCGGGCGTGGCCGACACCTGGTCGGCGGCGGGCGTCAGCTTCCCGGCCGAGCCCACCGCGCAGGGCGGGCAGACGCTGCAGCTGAGGGCCAGCACCGACGGGACCAAGCAGGGCACCACCCAGGCCCAGGTCGACAACGCCGACACCGACTTCCTGACGGGCACCTACGCCGCCCGGATCTTCTTCAGCGACCAGCCCAGCAGCGGTCAGCCCGGCGACCACATCAACCAGTCGTTCTACACGATCTCCTCGAACGACTCGCTCTACAGCGAGCTGGACAACGAGTACATGCCGAACGGCGGCTGGGGTTCGCCCGGCCCGGTGCTGGACACCACCAGCTGGTACAGCGCCAAGAACGGCGACCGGGTGACCCGTCGGCACAACGCGAGCCTGCAGGGCTGGCACACCATCGTGATCACCGCCGTCAAGGGCGTCGCGACCTACTCGCTGGACGGCAAGGAGCTGTTCAGCAGCAACGGGAAGTACTTCCCGCGCCAGACGATGGGCGTCAACTTCAACACCTGGTTCGTGGACCTGCCCTTCAAGGGCCAGCGCAGCTGGGACATGAAGATCAACTGGTTCTACTACAACGCCAACCAGGCGATGTCCCAGGCGGACGTCGAGAAGACGGTCGCGGACTACTACAGCAGCGGCACCAATTACATCAACACCGTCCCCAAGTCCTGACCCGAAACTCCCCGGTCCCCGGGCCGCGGCCGGACCGCGACCCGGGGACCCGGTCCTCGAACCCGGGGACCGTACACAGAAGGACCGCCAGGGGCCGTGGAGAATCGTTCCGCTACGCTCCTCGGCTGGGGTGGGTGGAACGCTGCGGTCAGGACGCCTGAGTGCGCGCGCCTTCCGCCGGTCCGATCGCACACAGGAGCCAACCATGAGCCACGAGCCGACCCAGAGCCCGTTCGGACTCCGGACGCCCCCCGCCGGGCTCCTGAGCGGTAGCGGTGTGAGCAGGCGCTCGGCTCTGCGGCTGGCCGGCGCCGGCGGGCTCCTCGCGGCCGGCGGCACCCTGCTCACCGGCTGCGGGGACGACCCCGCGGCCGGCTCCCCCGCGACGGCGGCGAGCACCGCCGCGGCGTCGGCGTCGGCCACCGGCAAGCCCAAGGAGGCCGGTTCCGACCTGCCGATCCTCACCCCGGCCGGGTACAACCCCAGCAGCCGCCGGGCCACCTGGTCCCAGCAGTTCCAGACCGGACACGGCTGGTCGGCCGGCGGTGCGGGCACCGCGGGCTACGAGCTGAACGACGCCTCGCTGTTCCTGCAGGGCACCCAGTCGGTGCGGGTCACCACCGACGGGTCGGGCCGGCAGTCCTACGTCCGCCGGACCGGGATGCCGAAGCTGGACCTCACCAACAAGATGATCAGGCTGACGCTGCGCGTCGACGACACCACCCACCTGCACAAGCTGGGCTTCTACCTGGGCACCGGCTCGCTGGCCAACAACTTCCAGTGGCAGTTCCACACCCACTCCACCAAGGCGGCGAACTACGTCCAGTCCGGTGAGTGGGTGGTGGTGCACCTGCAGTGGGCCGACGTCACCAACACGGCCGGGTCCTTCAGCCTCTCCCCGGTCGGAGTGCCGTCCGCCACCTCGGGCTTCACCGACATGTCGTTCGTGGCCTACGACGACGCGAACAGCCGGGTCACCTACCACCTGCAGTCCGTGGAGATCCTCCCGGACACCCGCACCATCTTCCCCCGCGGCGCGGTGTCCATCACCTTCGACGACTCCTACAGCTCGGTCTTCGACCTCGCCCGGCCGGTGATGAACAGTCACGGCTTCCCCGGCACGATGTACAACATCGCGCAGGCGGCGGGCACCGCCAACTACCTGACCATCGACCAGATGCGGACGATGCAGGAGTCCTCGGGCTGGGAGATGGCCGGGCACGCCTACTCCACCGCCGCCCACAACTCCGGCTACAACCAGCTCACCTCGCAGCAGGTGGACGAGGACATGGGCAAGCTGCGGGACTGGCTCACCTCCAACCGCTTCAGCACCGAGAACTTCGCCTATCCGCACGGCGCGTTCCAGGAGACCTCGGACGGGGTCGGCGTCGACCGGATCGCCAGCCGGCACTTCAGCACGGCCAGGTCGATCATCTACGAGACGATCGAGTCGTTCGCCCCGGCCATGCCGTACCGGCTCAAGGCTCTGACCGGGCTCAACGACGGTGACAACGTGGGCGGTTCGACGCTCGCCGAGGTGATCGGCCCGGGCGGCAAGCTGGACCGCTGCGCGAAGAGCGGGGACTGGCTGATCCTCTGCTTCCACGACATCGTGGCCGGCAGCCCGGTGGCCAGCACCCAGATCAGCCAGGCCGGCGTCACCAAGGTGATGGAGGCGATCGCCGCCCGCGGCATGCCGGTGGTCACCATCTCCGAGGCGATGAAGCACTACTCCTGACCCCGGTACGGAACGAGGGGCTCCCGGGCGTGTGCCCGGGAGCCCCTCGTCGCGTCGTTCCCGGTACCGCGCCCGGGGGGCGGTCAGGCCCGGCTGCCGCTCATGGCCGGCTCGGCCTCGTCCTCGTTCCACATGGCCGAGTAGTCGCCGCCCTGGCCGGACTGCACGGTGACCTCCACGCCGGCCTCGCGGGTGCCCCACTTGCCCTTGTTGAGGGTGACCAGGGCGTACATCCGCAGCGGCGTCAGCAGCGTCAGCTGGATCACGCCGTAGACCGGCGCCAGCATGAACATCCCGAACCGCTTGATCAGCCCCATGTTGCGCCGGGGGAAGTCGAGGTAGCGGACGTTGCGCAGGTAGCCCATCAGGACCATGAACATCAGGTAGTCGCCGATGTGGCGCATGAACCCGACCGGGTCGAGGACCGGACTGATGACCAGGGAGTAGAGCATCGCGGTGCCGAAGACGAGCCACAGGCCCATCTCCATCACGGTGAGCCAGAACGCCGGCCGGGTGATCCGCTGGTTGCGCAGCGCCCACAGCGACTCCCGGAAGAACGACTTGTTCCACCGGACCTGCTGGCGCAGGAAGTGCGGGAGCTTCTCCGGGACGGCGGTGTAGCCGACGGCGGTCTCCTGGAAGACCACCTGCCCCTCGGTGAGGCAGTAGTTGGTCATCCGCCGGTCGTCGCCGAACACCGCCGGCTTACCCAGGAACTGCTGGTTCAGGAAGTCCGGGAGGTACTTGCGGACCAGGTCGCCGCGGTAGGCGGAGAGCGCGCCGCAGCAGCACAGCACGGACTTCAGCTGGGAGTAGGCGGCCCGCTCGAAGAGGAACGAGTTGCCGTACCGCAGGTCCTGCAGGCGGGTGAAGATGTTGGCGTCGTGGTTGAGCGCCAGGACCATCCCGGTCGAGGCCATCACCCGGTCGTCGACCAGCGGGACGATCAGCTCGCGGACGGTGTCCCTGGTCAGCACGGTGTCCGAGTCGACGCACAGGAAGACGTCCGAGTACGGGGCGTCCAGGAACCCGCGCGCCAAGGCCTCGCGCTTGCCCCGGTTCTCGGGCTGCGCGCTCACCTTGAAGATCACCCCGGCGAGTTCGAACTCGCGGGCCATCCGCCGGGCCACGGTGAGGCCGCCGGGGTCGGCGCTGGAGTCGTCGATGATGTGGACCTCGTTGGGCAGCCGGCTCTGGGCGAGCAGGCTGCGCAGGCCCTGCTCGAACATGGACGGGTCCTCGTTGTAGATCGGCAGGACCGCCGTCACCCACATCTCGTCCAGGCGCTGGAGCTCGGGCGTCGTCGCCCGCCGCGGCCGGTAGAAGAGTGCCAGGAACATCTTGACCGACAGCAGCCCGACCGCGGCCAGCGAGTACAGGTGGACGGAGGAGGCGTCCATCTTGGTGGCGATGAACGCGGCCAGCGCCACGAACACCACGTACGAAACCTTCAGGTGCCGTTTCTTGCGGTGCCCCTGCCGGCCGCCGCGGCGCCGGGCCGGGGCCGCGGCGGAGGCGGGCAGCTCGCGGTCGTCGTCGTTGCGGTTGCGGCTCACAGCTGTACCGCCTTCGGGTGCCCGCTGGTCCTGCCGCGGGTGTCGAAGAGCAGCTCGGCGCGGTCGGCGAGGGCGGCGAGGTCGATGGTGCTGTGCGGTTGCAGCAGGATGGTCAGGTCGGCCTCGGCCGAGGCCGCCAGATAGTCCGTCACCCGGGCGACCGGTTCGCCGGCCACCGCCCAGTCGGCCACGTTGGGGTCGTAGTAGCGGATGTCGGCGCCGCGGCGCCGCAGTTCGAGCGCGACGGCGGTGGCCGGCGTCTCCCGCTGGTCCGATATGTCCGGCTTGTAGGTGACGCCCAGCAGCAGCACCCGGGCGCCTCGCACCGCCTTGGCCCGCTCGTTGAGCAGGTCGGCGGCCCGGTGCACGACGTGGACGGGCATCCGCTGGTTGATCTCCTGGGCCAGTTCGACGAACCTGAACGGGATGCCCAGCGACTTGACCTTGTAGGAGAGGTAGTTCGGGTCGATCGGGATGCAGTGGCCGCCGACCCCGGGCCCCGGGTAGAACGGGGCGAAGCCGAAGGGCTTGGTGGCCGCGCAGCGGATGGCGTCCCACAGGTCGACGTCGATCTCCCGGCAGAACATCGCCATCTCGTTGACGAGGGCGATGTTGACGTGCCGGTAGGTGTTCTCCAGGAGCTTGGCCATCTCCGCCTCGCGCGGACTCCTGGCCTCCACGACCTCGTTGACGAACCGCTCGTAGAACCCGCGGGCCGCCTTGGTGCACTCGGGGGTGCAGCCGCCGACCACCTTCGGGGTGTTCTCCAGGCCGAAGGACGGGTTCCCGGGGTCGATGCGCTCGGGGGAGAAGGCGAGGTGGAAGTCGGTGCCGGCCCGCAGGCCGGCGGCCTCCAGGGCCGGGCGCACCACGTCGTCGGTGGTCCCGGGGTAGGTGGTCGACTCCAGGACGACCAGCGTGCCGGGCTGCAGGTGCCCGGCCACCGTGGCGACGGCGCTGTCCACCGCGCGCAGGTCCGGCGCGCCGTGCTCGGTGAGGGGGGTGGGGACGCAGATCACCACGGTCTCGGCGGAGGCGATCACCGAGCCGTCGGTGGTCGCCCGGAAGCCCTGCTCGCGCATGGCCGCGAGATCGGTGTCGGAGATGTCGTCGACGTGCGAGCACCCGGTGTTGAGGCCGTCCACCACGGCGGCGCTGCGGTCGAGACCGATCACCCGCAGTCCGGCCCGCGCGGCCCCCCGGGCCAGCGGAAGTCCGACGTATCCCAGGCCGATCACCACGAGATCGGCTTCTCTGCGGGACTTCATGACGCCTGCTACTCCAAAGGTCTGGTCAAGAGACATAAAACGGTGCTCTGCCCGGTTCGCCGGAGGAATTTCCGCTCACGGCGCCTTTCGTCGCCCCCCGGAATATGTCGGATGTTCACGCTCGAAGTCCCGGCTCCGGCTGTGGATCATTCTCCCGGACCGGGCAGCGGTGCGATCCTTCCCACCCCCGAGACGGTCGCCAGGAGAACTGCCTGACTTCCGTGAAGATGTTCGCACAGTGCTGTGGGGGTGGTCGGGGCAGGGGGGTGGGGAGGATGGTGATGCACATCACACGCCCCTGGGGGTCGGCCCGCTATGTCCTCCAAGCGGGCAGTTGATGCATAAACCGAAAGCTCGGGGTTTATTGTCCGCATTTAGCCGGAAATGCATCGATGGGGCGAGGGCGGTGAGGCGGACGCCCCGAAGGCGCCGTCGGTTCCCGGCGTTCAGGCCCGCGGCAGGCCCGTCCGGGGGGAAGCGGTCCGGTCCGCTCCCGCTGCGCGGCGGACCGACCGCCGCCCACGGTACCGGCGGCCGGGCAGCCGGCCGGCCCGCGCCGGGGTGAGGAACGCGGGCCGGTAGGGGAGATCGAATACCGCGGGCGCGGGGGCCGGAAGATCACCGGCCAACCCTCTCGGCGAGCTGTTCCCGATGCCGGGTGATCGTTCACCGAAAGCCGCGCCACGGGTGTGCCGGGGACAATTCCGCCGGTCGGGCCGGAGGCCGGGATCACCTCACGGGAATTCCCCGGGCCGCAGGCGGCTCAGGCGGCGTCCGACGCGCCCCGGGCGCGGTGGTCGGCGAGCGCCTGCCACACCTTGTCCCGCAGGAACGGCGCCTCGGTGAAGCGGATGCCGGTCGCGTCGCGCAGCGCGTTGGCGAAGGCGGGCGGGACGGGGTTGAAGGGGCTCTCGCTCATCGACTTGGCGCCCAGCGGGCCGATCGCGTCCGAGGTCCGGCTGAAGTGCACCTCGGTGCGCGGGATGTCGGCGTACGCGGGCAGCCGGTAGCGGCGGAAGGCGGCCGTGGTGACCTCACCGCGTCCGTCCACCAGGACCTGTTCGAACAGGGTGGCGCCGAGTGCCTGGGCGACGCCGCCCTCGACCTGGCCGCGGCACTGCAGCGGGTTCATCACCCGGCCGGCGTCGGCGCCGTGGACGCTGCGCAGGATCCTGATCTCCCCGGTGTCCGGGTCCACGGCGAGCCGGAACCACTGCGAGTTGAACGCCACCGACCTCGGGGTGCCGCCCCAGTGCCCGTCCGCGGCGAGCAGCACGCCCTTGCTATGGGCGGCCTCGAAGATCTCCTTGAGCGATACCGTCCGGCCGTCGCACTCCACGGCGTCGGCCAGCAGCCGCACCAGGCTGCGCTGGGTGCGGGCGTACTCGGCGGTGAAGGACAGGATCTGCTCGGCGAGCGCGTTGGCGGCCTTCATCACGGCCTTGCCCGCCACCACCGTGCCCGCCGAGCCGAACGCGCCGGTGTCGTGCCCGACCACGTCGGTGTCGGACTGGCGGACGGCGATCCGGTCGACCGTGGTGCCGAGCGCCCCGGCGGTGATCTGCTGGTGCACGGTGGTGGTGCCGTTGCCGAACTCGGCCGTGCCGACGGCGATGTCGTAGGTGCCGTCCTCCATCAGCTTCACCGTGGCGTCGGCGAAGTGGCCGCCGGGCGGCCCGGTGGCGATCGCGGACATCGCGAACCCCTGGCCCACCAGCCAGCCCTCGGGCGCCAGTTCGGCGCTGCGGTCGTCGGCCAGGGCGTCGCGCACCACCTGCAGGCACTGGTCGAGGCCGTAGCTGGCGATGTGCAGGTCCTCCTCCTCGCCCGCCGGGCCCTCCATGTGCTCGCCCGGGCCGATGACGTTCTTCTCGCGCAGGACCAGCGGATCGATGCCCAGGCGCCGGGCGAGCTCGTCCATCGCCGATTCCACGGCGAAGGTGACCTGGCCGAGCCCGTAGCCGCGGAACGCCCCGGCGGGCACGGCGTTGGTGTAGACGGAGTACGCGTTGACCTTCTTGTGGGGCGCCCGGTACACGCCCATCGACTCGCCGACGCTGTGGAACATCACCGCGGGCCCGTGGTTGCCGTACGCCCCGGTGTTGGCGACCACCCGGAACTGCAGCGCCGTCAGGATGCCGTCCCTGGTGGCCCCGACCTTCACCGTGACCGTGAACGGGTGCCGGGTGGTCGCGCCGTAGAACTGCTCGGGACGGGTGAACTCCAGCTTCACCGGCCGGTGCAGCTTCAGCGCCGCCAGCACCGCGATGTCCTCGGTGAGCATCTCCTGCTTGCCGCCGAAGCCCCCGCCGACCCGGCCCGCGACCACCCGGACCCTCTCCGGCGGCAGGTCGTACAGGTCGCACAGCGCCCGCCGGGTCAGGAACGGCACCTGGGTGCTGGAGCGCACCACGATCCGCTCCTCGCCGCTCTCCTCGTTCTCCTCGAAGTAGACGACGCAGCCGTGCGTCTCCAGGCTGGCGTGCTGCACCCGCTGCGTCCGGAAGGTCTCCTCGTAGACCACGTCGGCCTCGGCGAAGCCCTGCTCGACGCTGCCCAGCTCGCCGTGCACCTCGCCGCAGACGTTGTTCTCGGCGCGGAAGATCCGGGACTCCGGGCCCTTCGGGTGGATCACCGGCGCGCCGGGCAGCATCGCCAGCTCCGGGTCGACGACGTACGGGAGCTCCTCGTACTCGACGACGATCCGCCGGCACCCCTCCTCGGCGGCGCCCTCGCTGTCCGCGACCACGGCCGCCACCCGCTGGCCGACGAAGCGCACCACGTCGTCCAGCACCCGGGTGTCGTCCGGGTCCTCGGTGGGGTGCTCGTGCCGGGCCGAGGAGTACAGCTTGTCCGGGGCGTCGTGGTGGGTGAACACGGCGTGCACCCCGGGCACCCGCAGCGCGGCGGAGGTGTCGATGGACAGGATCCGGGCGTGCGGGTGCGGCGAACGCAGCAGCTTCATGTTCAGCAGCCCCTCGACCTCGAGGTCGAAGGTGTACCGGGCGGTCCCGGTGACCACCAGCGGCCCGGCCGGCGCCCCCGGGCTGCGGCCCACCGCCTGGCCCGCGCACGGCTCCTCGGCGTGCTTGACCCCGCGGATCGAGTCCTCGATCGCGCGGTAGCCGGTGCAGCGGCACAGGTTGCCCTTCAGCGACCGGGGCAGGTCGGTGAGCTGCTCGGCGTCCAGGGCGGAGGCGGTCATCAGGAAGCCGGCCGTGCAGAACCCGCACTGGAAGCCCTGCGCGTCCAGGAACCGCTGCTGCATCGGGTGCAGTTCGCCGTCCTTGGCCAGCCCCTCGACGGTGGTCACCGAACGGCCCTCGGCCCGGACGGCCGGGTACAGGCAGCTGTGCACCGGCTCGCCGTCGACCTGCACGGTGCAGGCGCCGCAGTCGCCGGCGTCGCAGCCCTTCTTCACCCCGAACCAGCCGCGTTCGCGCAGATAGGTGCGCAGGCACTGGCCGGGGCGGGGCTCGGCGTCGAAGTCCTGCTCGTTGACGCGGATCGCGTAGCTCATCGTCCGGCCTCCTCGGTCGGTGCGGAGTCGGGGTGGGCACAGTGGGGGTGGGCACAGCTGGCGGGGGCGCACCCGGCGGGCGCGGCCAGTTCGCGGCGGATCTCCTCCGCGTAGCGGAGCGTCATGTGGCGCCGCCACGCGGGCAGCCCGTGGATGTCGTCGAACCACTCGTCCGGTGCCACCGCGTGGTCGACCGCCTCACGGACGGCCGCCGCGTTCGGCGACGGCGGGAACCAGACCCGCACCGGCCGCACGGTCGAGGCGCTGACGGTGATGGTCAGCGAGCCGTCGACAGGGTCGAGGGTGCCGATCACCAGCGCCCCCGAGCGGCCCAGCCCGTACAGCGACGCCTGCCGGAAGGCGGTCCGGCCGGCCAGCACCCGGGCCGGCAGGGTGACCGAACGCAGCAGCTCGCCCCGCTGCAGGACATTGCGGCCCGCGCCGACGACGAAGTCGGCGACCCGGACGGTGCGCATCGACCCGGCCTGGTCGCGCAGCAGACAGGTGCCGTCCAGGGCGGCGGCCAGCGAGATCATCGGCCCGGCGGGCAGCGAGTTGCACAGGTTGCCGCCGAAGGTGGCCATGTTCCAGATCTTCCACGAGGCCAGGAACGCCCGGCAGCACTGCTCGAACAGCGGCGCCGCCGCCCAGCGGGCGGGCTTCGGGAAGCGGGAGAGCTGGGCGATCGTGCAGGTGGCGGCGATCTCCAGGGAGTCGTCGGCGGTGATCCGCAGTGGCTCCCAGCCGGTCCGGCTCAGGTCGATCAGCCGGCGGATGTGGGGCTGCGGCTCGGAGAACAGGTACGTGCCGCCGCCGAGCCAGGCGTCGCCCGGCAACCACACGTAGTGACGGCGGGCGTCACGTACCTCCTGCACCGTGTTCAGATCCACGTCGTCCCACCGTTCTCGACAGCTCGATACGGCGATTGAAGCAACGCGTCACCTGCCCGGACGAGTGGTGCCGCACACCGCCGCACCGGTCCTCGCCTGGAGGATCGACCAGTCGGGACCGGGCCGCCCGGACTACCGAACGGGCAGGTGGGAGGCCCGGGAACGGGCCGGACGGCCGACGCCGTACGGGACGGCGCTGCGGGACCGAGAGGGCGGGGGACGGATCAGGCGGCTGCGCCCAGCGCCCGGGCCAGCAGGCGGCCCCGGTGGGTGCCGATGCCCCGGCCGTCGGCGCAGGGCGCGCCGGGAACGGCGGAGCCGGGGACGGTGAGCCGGCCGGCCAGGGCCGGCCGGAGCCCGCGGGGGGTGCCGACGGCCGCGAGCGCGGCGGCGACCGTCACGGCGGCATCGGACGGCAGGGCGGCGGCCCGCAGCGCGGGCAGCAGGAGCAGCAGCCGCGGGTGCCGGGCGGTGACCCCGCCCTGGCCGCCCGGGTGCCGGGCGGCGTGCAGCAGCTCCGGCCAGCTCAGACCGGGGCCGGCCGGCTCCGCGCCGGTACGGGCCAGCAGCCGCGGCCCGGCCCAGCCCGGATGGACCAGGAGCAGATCGAGCCCGGCACGGCCGGGAACGGCCAGCACGGTGTGGTCGTGCTCCAGCGGCAGCCGGGCGACCGGCCGACCCGCCGCGGCCGCGAGAGCCGCCCCGGCCTCGGCGGCCTGCGCCGGGGTGACCCCGAAGGCCTCCGGCCCGGCGTCGGCCCCGCCCCCGCCGCGGGCGTCCGCGGGCAGGGCGCCTCCGCCGGCTGTGGCCGGCCGCAGTGCGTACCGGGGCAGGTAGGAGGCCCAGAAGCCGGGCAGCGCCTGCGGCCCCTCGTCCGGCTCGGGCAGCCCGTCGACCTCTCCAGGGATCAGCACGGGGCCATCCTGGCATCCGGCGCCGACATCCGGGAGAGGGCCTCGGGCCCGTCCGGCGGTTCGCGGCGGACCGGGACACGGCCCCGGCTGCCAGGTACCGGCCGCCCGGTACCTGTGCCGGTACCGGTGCCGGGCCGGGGCCGGTCAGGCGTACGGCTCGCCGGCGGCGCGCGGGCCGTGCAGGGTGCGCTGGGCCTCGGTGATGGCGAGGTCGTTGATCGAGGCCTCCCGGCGGCTCATCAGGCCGTCCGCCGCGAACTCCCACAGCTCGTTGCCGTGGCTGCGCCACCACCGGCCGTCGGCGTCCCGCCACTCGTAGCGGAACCGGACGGCGATCCGGTTGTCGGTGAAGGACCACAGGTCCTTGCGGAGGGCGTAGTCGAGTTCGGTCTCCCACTTGTGGGTGAGGAAGGACTCGATCTCGGCCCGGCCGGTGATGAACCGGTCGCGGTTGCGCCAGACGGAATCCGGTGTGTACGCGAGTGCGACCCGGCGCGGGTCGCGGGTGTTCCAGGCGTCCTCGGCGGCCTGGACCTTGGCGCGGGCGGTCTGCGCCGTGAACGGCGGCAGCGGGGGACGGACGGGTTCGGACACGGAGGCTCCTGACCTCGGCGGACTGCGATCACCTAACCCTTGAATAATCCAGCAACGGTTAGGCTCGGGCAAGTGTCTTGCCTCCCGGGCACGTCCGATCCGGCGTCAGGTCGGCTATCGTGTCCGGCCGAAGCGGCGTCGAGCCGAACCGGCTTCTCCGGAGAGGCAGTTGAGGACGGCCATGGGAGTCGGCAGGATCGCGGCGACACGCAGGGGACACCGGCCCGGCCCGGTCGCCCGGCCCACCGCGGTGCCGAGGACCGCCGCCGGCCCCGCTCCCGCCGCCGTCCCCGCCGTCCCCGCCGTCTCCACCGGACCTGCCGTCCCCGCCCCCGGGGTCACCGCGCGGCTGCTCGCCCAGGGCACCACCGACGGCGCCGTCGCGGTCCGCAGCACCGGCCGCACCGATGTGGTGATGCGCGAGATCACCATCCAGCCCGGCGGCTCGACCGGCTGGCACTACCACCACGGCCAGCTGATCGCGGTGGTGCAGTCCGGCACGCTCACCCGCACCCTGGCCGACCGCACCGTGCAGACCACCACCGCCGGTCAGTCCTTCGTCGAACCCGCGGGACCCCGCCAGGTGCACAACGCCCGCAACCTCGGCACCGAGCCGGTCGTGCTGTACGTGACCTACGTCCTGCCCGCCGGCAGCCCGCTCGCCGTGGAAGCCGCCGACCCCGCCGCCGGCGGCCCGGACCGCCGCACCTGACCCCCGCGACCCGGCCCCCGCGCCCGGATCCCCGCGGCCCCGGCGCCCGCCCCCGGCCCAGGAGCCTCCGACCGGTCGCTGGCGTTGACGTCCGGGTCAAGGTCTACCGTCGGGGGCATGCGGATCGGCGAGCTGGCGGCGCGGGCGGGTACGACCACGCGCACTCTGCGGTACTACGAGTCGCGCGGACTGCTGCCCGCGCGGCGGTCGGTCAACGGCTACCGGGCCTACGACGAGGAGGACCTGCGGCTGCTGCGGCAGATCCGCACCCTCCAGGACTTCGGCTTCGAGCTGGAGGAGACCCGGCCGTTCGTGGAGTGCCTGCAGGCCGGGCACCCCGCGGGCGACGCCTGCCCGGCCTCGCTGGAGGTCTACCGCAGCAAGCTGGCCGAGCTGGACGACTGCCTCGCCCGCCTGCAGGCCGTCCGCGACCAGGTCGCCGCCCAACTCGCCCGGGCCGAACAGGAGCGGGCCGAACTGGAACGGGAGGCCGTCCGCCCGGGCGGGCCCGAACCGCAGTGCGAGCTGTCCACGCCGCGTGGGCCGCACCGGAACTGAGCACGGCAGACGAGAGGGGATCAGGAGATGCGAACGGACCTGGGAACGGAACTGCGGACCGTCACCGACGGCGACTTCGAGCAGGAGGTCCTGGCGGCCGACCGGCCGGTGCTGGTGGAGTTCACCGCCGACTGGTGCCCGCCCTGCCGGATGCTCGCGCCGGTGCTGGCCGAGGTCGCCAGGGAGGAGTCCGACCGCTTCGCGGTGGTCCAGCTCGACGTCGACACCAACCCGCAGACCCAGGCCGCGTACGCGGTCATGTCGATGCCGACGCTGATGCTGTTCAAGGCCGGCGAACCGGTCCGGACCCTGGTCGGCGCCCGCTCCAAGGCCAGGCTGCTGCGCGACCTCGCCGACCTGGTCTGAGCCGGCGTTTTTCCCCGGATCCCCGGCTGGCGCCTACCGTGGTGGGCACCATCCGGATCCGAAGGAGTCACCCCTCATGCCCGACCGCGACGCCGCGCTGGAGACCATCCAGCGGGAGCTCACCGCGTTCGCCCGCCGGGCCCGCCACAAGGCCGCCCAGCTGCACCCCGATCTCTCGCTGGTCACCTACAGCATGCTCGACCTGGTGAACGAGCGGGGCACCTGCCGGGGCGCCGACCTGGCCTCGCACTTCATGCTCGACAAGTCCACCGTCAGCCGCCAGGTCGGCGCCCTGGAACGGCTCGGCCTGCTGGCCCGGGAGGCGGACCCGGACGACCAGCGCGGCCAGCTGCTGCGGCTCACCGAGGCCGGTACCGAGCTGCTCGCCGAGGCGTACCAGCAGCGCCGCCGCTCCTTCACCAAGCGCTTCGAGTCCTGGTCGGACGAGGACATGGCGATGTTCGCCGGCTACCTGGTCCGCTACGGCGAGGCCGACTGAGCCCGCGGCCGCCCGCCCCGGAGCGTTGCCCCACCCGGGGCGGCCGGCTCGGCCAGGATGGGGCGCATGACCCGAATGACCGAGCCCGAGTGGCGCGAGTTCCTCGCCCACGGCACCCGCACCGGAAAACTCGCCACCACCCGCGCCGACGGCAGCCCGCACCTCGCCCCGGTCTGGTTCCTGCTGGACGGCGACGAGCTGGTCTTCAACACCGGCGGCACCACCGTCAAGGGCCGCAACCTGACCCGCGACGGCCGGGCGATGATCTGCGTCGACGACGACCGGCCGCCGTTCGCGTACGTGCTGGTGCGCGGCACCGCCACGGTCAGCGAGGACCTGGCCGAGGTCCGGGCCTGGGCCGGCCGGATCGCCGCCCGCTACATGGGCGAGCACCTGGCCGAGCAGTACGCCGCCCGCAACGGCGTCCCGGGCGAACTGCTGGTCAGGCTGAGGATCGACCGGGTGATCGCCGAGAGCGGCGTCGCGGACTGACCCGGGCCGTCGGCCCGCCGGGCCGGTGCCACGGGCGGGCCCGCCGTCAGCGCGGGACGGCGGGCTCCCGGGCACCGTCCCGCTCCCGCTCCCGCTCCTGCTCACGGTCCTGCTCCCGTTCCCGTCCTCGCCCGAACACCGCCGCCGCCAGCGCCAGCCCGGCCACCGCACCCACCGACTGCGCCACCACGAAGCCCGGGACCGAGCCCGGCGCGATCCCCGTGAACCCGTCGCTCAGCGCCCGCCCGAAGGTCAGCGCCGGATTGGCGAAGCTCCCCGAGGACGTCCCCCAGCACGCCGCCCCGATCCAGGCCGCCACCGCCACCGGGAGCAGCCGCGCCCGCCCGCTGCGCACCAGCCCCGACACCAGCAGGATCAGCACCCCGGTCGCCGCCGACTCCGCCAGCCACAGGTGCCCGGCCGACCGCCGCTGCCCCGACAGCTCCAGGAACGGCCGCCCGAACATCACGTTCGCCAGCCCGCTCCCCGCCACCGCGCCCGCCAGCTGCGCCAGCACGTACGCGCCCAGCTCGCGGGCGGTCGGCCCGGTACCGCTGCGCCGCCCGGTCCACCAGGCGGCGGCCGACACCAGCGGGTTGAAGTGCCCGCCGGACACCGGCGCGAACAGGGCGATCAGCAGGGCCAGTGCCAGCACCGAGGCCGACACGTTGGCGAGCAGTTGCACCCCGCCGTCCCGGCTCAGGCCGACGGCCCGGAAACCGGAGCCGACCAGGACGGTGGCCAGCACCGCGGTGCCGACGGCCTCGGCGGCCAGGCGCCGGGACAGCGGAGTCGTCATCATGGCGTTCATCGTGGTCAGCGGCGGTGTGCGGGGACAATTGGCCGGTGCACCGAAGAGCGGGGCACTCTCCGCGCGTTCCGCTAGGAGACTCGTACGGCGTGCGCCCCGGCACCCGTGCCCCGGCCGGGACCGCCGGGACCGCCGGGTCCGCCGGGTCCGCCGCTGCCGCTTGACCCTCACGCGACGTGAGGATCCAGGCTGGAGCCACACGAGGAGGGAGGAACCCCGATGCCCCCGACGGACAGCTACACCGTGGGACGGCTCGCCGAGATCGCCAAGGTGACGGTGCGGACCCTGCACCACTACGACGAGATCGGCCTGCTGTCCCCCGGCGGCCGCACCCCGGCCGGGTACCGGCGCTACGGCGAGGCGGACCTGGACCGGCTGCAGCAGATCCTGTTCTACCGCGAGCTCGGGTTCCCCCTGGAGCAGATCGCCGCCATCCTGGACGACCACTCGGTCGGTCCGGCCGAGCACCTGCGCCGGCAGCACCGGCTGATCGGTGAGCGGATCGGACACCTCCAGGAACTGGCCGCGGCGGTCGAACGAGCGATGGAGGCGAGGACGATGGGAATCCGACTGACCCCGGAGGAGAAGTTCGAGGTGTTCGGCCCGGACTACGACGAGAGCTGGGAGGCCGAGGCCGAGCAGCAGTACGGCGGCTCCGAGGCCTGGGCGCAGTCCCAGCGGCGCACGTCCGGGTACGGCAAGTCCGACTGGGAGGCCGTCAAGGCGGAGACGGACGCGCTGATGGCGCGCCAGGCGGAGGCCTTCCGGGCGGGGGTGCCGGCGGGCTCGGTCCGGGCCATGGACCTGGCCGAGGAGCACCGACGGCAGATCACGGCGCGGTTCTACGACTGCAGTTACGAGATCCACCGCGGGCTCGCTGCGATGTACCTCGCCGATCCGCGCTTCACCGCCACCTACGAGAAGGTGGCGGTGGGCCTCGCGCAGTGGACGCACGACGCCATCATCGCCAACGCCGACCGCCACACCGGCGGCTGACCGGCGGCCGAGCGGACGCCGACCGGCGTCAGGCGACCCCGCGTCCGAAGGTGCGCCGGTAGGCGGTGGGGGAGGTGTGCATGGTGCGGCCGAAGTGGTGCCGGAAGGTCGCCGCACTCTCGAAGCCGACCGCACCGGCGATCTCCTCGACCGTGCCGTCCGGCGCCTCCAGCAGTGGCAGGCTGGCCGCGATGCGCTGGGTGACCACCCAGCGCATCGGGCTGGTGCCGTTGCGGGCGGTGAAGTGGCGCAGGTAGGAGCGGTCCGACATCCGGGCGGCCCGGGCCAGCAGCGGCACGGTGAGCGGTGCCGCGAGGTGGTCCAGGGCCCACCGCATGGAGCGGGCGATGCCGTCGTCCTGCTCCTCGACCGGCTTGACCGCCGCCTCGATGAACTGCGCCTGGCCGCCGTCCCGGTGCGGCGGGACGACGAACCGGCGGGCCACCGTGTTGGCGACCCGCGCACCGTGGTCGCGCCGCACCAGGTGCAGGCACAGGTCGATGCCGGCGGCGCTGCCCGCGCTGGTCAGGATGGTGCCGTTGTCCACGTACAGCACGTCGGGGTCGACCCGGACGGCCGGGTAGCGCTGCTGGAGCAGTTCCGCGTACCGCCAGTGGGTGGTCGCGGACAGGCCGTCCAGCAGCCCGGCGGCGGCCAGGGCGAACGCGCCGGAGCAGATCGAGACGATCCGGGCGCCCCGTTCGTGGGCCGTGCGCAGCGCGGTGACCAGGCCCGGGGAGGGCTCGCCGCCGAACGGGTTGGCGACGCCCGGCACGATGACGGTGTCGGCGGCGGCCAGTTCGTCCAGCCCGTGTGGCGCGGTCAGGGTGAAGCCGCCGACCGCGTCGAGCGCCGTACCGGGCCGGTCGGCGCAGACCCTGACGTCGTACCAGGGCGCCGCCAGCAGGCCGGTCACCTCCGGCCTGGCCAGTGCGAACACCTCGACCACCACGCCCAGTTCGAACGGCGCCATGCCGTGGAAGGCGTACACGGCGACGGTGTGCACCGGTTCCGGGCGCCGTCCGATGGAGACGGCCACCGGGCCGCCGGTCCGCTGCTCGGCCACTGTGCTCCCCGGGGATGAAGGCTGGCGGGATCTTGGCGAGTGTAGTCGTCCACGCCACTGTCGGCCTCCGGTGCCCGAACCGGAGGATCGACCTGTCGGAACGCACCCGCAACAGACCGCCAGGAGTCCGCAGATGAGCGCCACTGTCTCCCCAGTGACCGAGATCCCCGCCCTCGCGCCCGAGCGCGCCTTCGCCCACTTCGCCGACCGGCTCGGCTGCCAGGCCGACCCGGCCGATGTCTGGTACGCCATGCGCGACGGCCTCCAGGACTTCACCGTGGTCGACGTCCGCGCCGAGGGGGCGCACCGCAAGACCCACCTGCCGGGCGCGGTCGGCCTGCCGCTCGACACGATCACCCCGGAGCGGGTCGCCGCGCTGCCGTCCGGCCTGCTGGTCGTCTACTGCTGGGGGCCCGCCTGCAACGGCTCCACCAAGGGCGCGATGCGGCTCGCGGCACTCGGCCGCGAGGTCAAGGAGATGATCGGCGGCCTGGAGTACTGGATCCGCGAGGGCTGGCCGACCGAGGGCCGCCGCCCGGTCGACCCGGCGACCGCGACGCCGGCCGACCTCGGCCTGGTCTGCTGAGGCCGCTCCCGCGCGCGGCAGCCCCCGGCCGACCGGCCGGGGGCTGCCGTGCTGGTGCGATCAGCGGATCAGCGAATCAGGGGATCAGCCCTTCAGCGCGGCCATCCAGGCCTCGACCTCCTCGGCGCGGCGCGGCAGCCCGGCCGAGAGGTTCTCGTTGCCGTCGGCGGTGACCAGGATGTCGTCCTCGATCCGGACGCCGATGCCGCGGTACTCCTCGGGCACGGTCAGGTCGTCCAGCTGGAAGTACAGGCCGGGCTCCACGGTCAGCACCATGCCGGGCACCAGCTCGGCGTCGACGTAGGACTCGCGGCGGGCGTGCGCGCAGTCGTGCACGTCCAGGCCGAGCATGTGCCCGGTGCCGTGCAGGGTCCAGCGGCGCTGCAGGCCCAGCTCCAGCACCTTCTCCACGTCGTACACCGAGGCGTCGAGCAGACCCCAGGCCAGCAGGCGCTCGGCGAGCACCCGCTGCGCGGCGTCGTGGAAGTCACGGAACCGGCCGCCGGGGCGGACCGCCGCGATACCGGCCTCCTGGGCGTCGTACACCGCGTCGTAGATCTTGCGCTGGAGGTCGTCGAAGCGGCCGTTGATCGGCAGCGTGCGGGTGACGTCCGCGGTGTAGAGGTGCTCGGTCTCCACGCCGGCGTCCAGCAGCAGCAGCTCGCCGGGACGCACGTCGCCGTCGTTGCGGACCCAGTGCAGGGTGGTGGCGTGCGGGCCGGCGGCGGCGATCGAGCCGTAGCCGACGTCGTTGCCCTCGACCCGGGCGCGGCGCCAGAAGGTTCCCTCGATCCAGCGCTCCGAGGTGGCCACGGCCTGGTCCAGCTCCCGGACCACGTCGGTGAAGCCCTTGACCGTCGCGGTGCAGGCGGCGCGCAGTTCGGCGACCTCCCACTCGTCCTTGACCAGCCGCAGGCCGCTCAGGAAGACCTTGAGCTCCTCGTCCCGGCCGGCGTCGAGCAGCTCGCCGAGGGCGCTCTCCAGCTCGGCGTCGTAGCCGCGCACGATCCGGGTCGGGCGGGCGTCGGCGGCCAGCTCCTCGGCGGCCTTCCGGACGTCCCGGCAGGGCAGGCCGTACAGCAGCTCGGCCTCGGCCAGGCTGTGCCGGCGGCCGACCCACAGCTCGCCGTAGCCGTCCAGCCAGAACTCGCCGTTCTCGCGGTTCGACCGCGGCCGCAGGTACAGCCGGAACTCGTGGCCGTCGCCGGCCGGGTCGCCGACCAGCACGGCGTCCTCGGTGCGGTCGCCGGTGAGGTGGACGTACTCGCTGGCCGCCCGGAACGCGTACTC